>JAJDBZ010000629.1 GCA_029261095.1 Candidatus Omnitrophota bacterium
AATCATTGCGAGTTGCGGCCAGACATCCTTGGGAAGGAGTTTATCCGATCGACCAATGCAGTTTTCGAGGCGGTTCGAGAGTTCCGGATTCGGTTCGAGATTCTCCTCTAACTGAGCACGGATGCCTTCCGGAAGATTCACCTCGGGATCGATTCCTCCGACATAGAGGTCTTTCAGGATTCTCGCTTTGTATTCGTCAAGTTTTCTTGCAAGTAAGAGAATGGTGCTAGGGTTGCAGGTGCCGATCATGGAAATATTTTTTCCAGCGGCCAGACGGAGGAGGGTGTAGTATTTCGATTCATAATCCTCTAAAGCGAAGACCTCGTACGGAATCGCATAAACCGATTGGGTCACCGAAGGCATGTTCCGATAGGCGTGACCCGATTCGGCTCCGTAGGGGATACCACTCTTTGTGTAGCCTTCCACTTCGGGAGAGACAACCGCAAGGATTTGGCCATCAAACATCTCTGGGTGGTCCTGGGCGGCATGATAAAGCCAAAGTCTCATCGCCAAAGACTTATCCCGACGGGAACTTTTTGTGATGGGTATGTATTTTGGAGTCCCAGTCGTTCCACTTGTAGTCGCGTACAGAGAGGGCGGGTCCATCGTGAGTTGGTTGGGAACTCCCTCTGTCGAGTTTCGGATATAGGGTTCCAAATCGTTATAGGAATTGACCGGGACAGCTCGCTGGTATTCTTCAATCGTTCGGATCGATGAGAAACCGAATTTCTTTCCAAAATCAGTGTTTAAATTCAACTCGAGGATTCGACGGAGGAGACGCCCTTGGACTTCCCGCGGATCACGGCAATGTCGGTCGAATTGGCTTGCCTGCCTGTAACCAGTGACTCCTAGAACGACTTGGATAAAATTCACTTGTCATCTCCAAGCTGATGCCGGCAAGTGACATGCGGTTCAATTCTCTCTGGAATCACATTGATTCCCAGCCCCGGGCCATGAAGGGGCTTTCCGATGCCTCGACGGTGAAACGTCAAATCTTCTTTGGAAATATCCTGTTCCAACAGATGGGTACCGTAGGACCCCTCAATAAACTTGAGTCCCGCGACTCCCATTGCAAAATGTCGACCGGCCGCCGAAAGGATCGCGGTTTCTCCGACTTGGCACCCCAATTGGCAGCCCTTGTCCTGATTTCGGGCGAAATCGGAGATTTCCAAGGACCCGAAAATCCCTCCACACTTTGACAACCGGATATTGAAATAATCGCAGGCGTCCAACGTCACCAACTTGCGGGCATCTGTCATGGAACAAAGAGATTCATCCACCATAATCGGAGTAGTCACCGCGTGTGTGAGGGCCTGCAATCCTTCGTAATCGTCGGCAGGAATCGGTTGCTCGATACTGGATATGTTGTACTGCTTCAGAGATTGGATGGCGGCGATCGCCTCGGTCACATTCCATGCGGCGTTCGCATCGATTCGGATATCGGCTTTAGGACCCATCAAGAACCGAATCCGTTTGATCCGTTCCTTGTCGTCCCTTCCACCCACTTTCACCTTCACAAACCGTAACCCGCCGAGGCGCATCTTAAGAGAGGTCTTGGTCACTTTCATTAGAGAATCGCCGCTGATAACTCCACTGTATTCGATCCACTCTCTCTTGCGTTGTCCGAAAATCTCGCCGATGGACCTTCTAAAGTGTTTTCCCGCCAAATCCAAATAGGCCAGTTCGATCGCGCAGCGGGCGGAACCGATCCGATCCGGGAGGCCTGGGTGTCTTTCTCGGGCTTTCTTTTCGAGATTCTTCGCAAAATCAAGGGCTTCCTCCCAAGAGGCTGCCCTGTTTTCCTGGAGGATCGGCCAAAGGTGGTTCTCGTTCACATCGACAACCGACCGAACGGTCTCTCCAGTCACATACTCTCGCGGTAGCGCCTCTCCCCAGCCAACATCCCCTGTATCGGCGGTCATGCGGACCAAGACCGAGGACGAGGTGCTTCGCTCATGAAGAGAATGCTTGAATTTCAGGCGGAACGGTAGTTCGACTTCGAGGATTTCACATTGAACCGGTTTCACCTATTCGCTCTCTTTCATACTTCAAGAATGAGTCGCGGTAACCTTAAATCAGGATGGCTGGTTTCATCGAGGATGGTGACGGTCAAGCCAACCGATGACATCGTCCATCACTTCATGAAGATTGTCTTCGAATTCAAGAGTGTGTCGAGCCTCTTCATAGGTGATCATCTCAACATCCCGACTGCCTCTCCTCGAAACCCTTTTTTCCATGTATTTCCGGGTCTTTTTGTTGTTCACAATTTCATCTCTTCCCGCCAATTGTAAAAGAACGGGAGTTGCGCTCTTCTTAACCTCTTTTTTTAGAGTCTTATCCATCTGCCGACTCTCCCAATAGAATCGGGAAGTTGCTTTTCGAAGAGTATAGGGGTCTTGTTCAATCCAGTTTTGCCACCGAGTGTTGTCAGTGAAGAGACTCGCCTCAGAGATTGGAATCTTAATCTCCGGTTGCTTCTCCCGACGGCGCCAGAACGAGAACAACACTCTCATCTTGTTCCACAAACTCAGATCGACTTTGGGTTCTATTCCCGGCGCACTCAGAATGACTCCGTCAATGTCTCCGGGGCGGACCGCATCGTAGAGGAGCGCTTGTTTTCCTCCCCATGAGATTCCATACAAGTATATGGGCAAACCTGGAAAATCCGCCCGCATTCGAGCAAGAAAAGCATCGGTGTCGGCAACCAAGTCGAGGAAATCCTGGAGATCCCCCCGATCCTGATCATTCATTCCCGATCCCCGTCGGTCGGGTGAGTAGACTGTGTACCCGCTCTCGGCCAACAATTGCGCGGACTCGATATACCAACCACTATGGCTCGAGATTCCGTGGAAGTAGAGAACAAGTCCTTTGGGCTGGTCGCTTATGTATCTTCGATAGGTCAAATGAGTTTGGTTGTTTATCTCTAATTTGAGAACTTCACCCCGCGCCTCCGCGAAATCCACGGGAAACAAGACGATGGCCCCAAGCAGGGCAATCATAGCAGGAAGGGTTCTTAGGGTATTTTGTCTCACTTTGTATGGATGCCAAGAAGGGTCTCATGAAAATAAGGAATCTTGATCGGACTGGGGGCGGCCGAGACCTGGGGATCCAAGTCTTGAATACTCCCTGACCGTAGGAAGAGTTCCTCAGGTTCTCTTTTCACCCGATTTCGACAAGTCTACGCGGAACGAAAGTGATTGCAAGTATCGACTGGTTCAGCCCTTAGCGGTTCGTACCTCAAACCAAGTTTAGAAACCCCCTAGGTCATCCCCCTCATTGGCTGCAATTCATCCCTGGTGAGGTGTGCAAGGGAATAGGAGGAAAAAGGTCATTCCTCTCCCAGCGCGATTCTCCACATGCAATCCAATCTTTCCTTCTTCAGCGATACGTTTCACGACCGAGAGGCCTATCCCAAACCCATGGGCGGAGGTTGTGTGAAAGGGTTCAAAGAGATCCCTGAGGTTCTTCTCCAGGGAAACGCCACCGCCTGAGTCTTCTAGTTTCAACTGGACCCGATCCCTTCCAGAGGCTTGATCGGGAGAGGAAGAATTGGGTTCGACGATAGAAATTCCTTCCTGGTTTCCCCCTTCAGGTTCGTCCACTAATCCGCCCGTGATCGTCAGGTCGCCGCCATGGGTCATTACGTTGAGCGCGTTGAGAAGCAGATTCATCAACATCTGTCGAACCCTGGACGGGTCGGCCAATACATCGGGAAGATTGGGATCGAGGTTGAGATGAATTCTAACCTCCTGGTCCTGTACCCGGACCCGAAGCAGGGTGAGTATGGTGTTCACCTCCTCTTCCAAGCAAAAGGGCACGATCTGAGCCGGTTGACTTTTTGAGGTTTCGAGAAGTTCGGTGACACATCGATTCATTTCATTCAGCTGGGTGGTAATCACTCTCAGATCTTCGTTTTGGGTTGGATCCGGTGCTTCCCAGTTATCCACCAACATCTTCACAACCGCGAGTGGGTTTCGAATTTCATGCGCTACACCCGCCGCGAATTCCCCGACCAAGGAGCGTTTGTCGAGTTCGTGGATTTGATTCTCCAAGCTCTTTGATTTTTGAAGGACTCTCGCGTTCTGAATGGCGATTGCCGACTGCGAAGCGAGCATGTAGAGCAAGTAGATTCCATCCCGTGTGTATTTATACTGTTGAGCCGAGTATACATTCAACACTCCGATACACTCGTCTTTCCACACGAGCGGAACTGAAAGAAGGGATACCAAGCCTTCAGACTGCGCCATCTCACGGTGAAGGTAGGCTTCACAGGATCGAACATCTCGAACCATGAGGGGCTGCCGCGTCCGAACCACCTTTCCCAACAGCGAATTCTCAATATCCAAGTTTGGTTTCTCGACATATTCCGGTGTCGATCCATAAACCCATTCGAGAACCAGCTCGTTCTTTTCTTCATCCACCAACATCAGGCTGGAGATCTTGGCTTTCATCAGGATAGTCGCCTGCTCCACCACCGAATGCATGATCTCCTGAATATCGATCTGGGAAGTAATCGTATCTCCGACAGATTTAATGGCGAGCAGGGTTTCGGTTCTTCTTAACAAAGCGGACTCAAACTGGAGTTCACGCCAGATTCGTTTTTCAAGATTCCATGCTTGTTCCAATTTCTTGGGAATCTCGGGATCGCCTGTATCCAATATTCCCAACAAACCGTAAACCCGCGCCTCGTCACCGATGGACCGGACCCAACATTCGCGACCTCGTAGTAGATCGGGAATCGAGGAATCATCCTCTGGCAGGCAAATTCGCTGAGGCGATAGGTCATGGGAACCAAGAAGGCCATAGAGTTTGGAATTCTCCGGTACCATTCTCGAATGTCCCGATGACATGTGTTGTCCCTTTGGATAGGCCATTGCCAAAAGGAGCTGCTCGGCGGGAGCGGCATCCGAATCGACCACAGTCACTGGTCCGAAAATCGTATGCGGCAGATCCGAAGAACCGTTGTCCGTCATCGGGAACCGCGGAAGCGATTTCACAATGGGAATATCCGAGACAGGGGATTCTTCCAGAAAATGCCGCCCATCGAGTTGGAGGAGCCAGCAAGCCAGAGGGATTTCTCCGGTGTATTCCGACAGTCGTTCAATCAAAGTTTGAAAAGTGGGTGTGATATCCTCCAGTGCCAAAGGTTCAAACCCCTTTGACCCAGACTTTACGATTCCTGGGACCGTCGAATTCGCAGAGATAAACCCCCTGCCAAGTTCCCAGGAGGGGGGCACCGTCTTCCACTATCAGGTGGCTTGAGTTTCCAAAAAGGGTGGTCTTGATATGGGCGGCCGAGTTTCCCTCCGCGTGATGGTAGCCATCCTCGAATGGAACCATTTTTTCAAACTCCATCAGCATGTCTCGAACCACATCGGGATCGGCATTTTCCTGAATGGTGATTCCCGCTGTGGTATGGGGAATAAAGACCACCACGGCGCCGTCATTGATATTCAATTCCCGGATAGCGTGGGAAACCTCTCGGGTAATCTCGACCATCTGGCAACGGTGGTGTGTGGGAACTCGGATTTCGATCGGCATGGTTCGATTATAACTTTACCCGCTAACAATTGGGGAGGGTGATCGGACTGCAAGGATTAATTCCACTGGAATGGCTTTCTCGCTAAAACCCGAGGTTTTTGATTGACAGGCCATTTCCAGGAATTCATCATAGGTGGAAATCGAAGATTTTGAATGATTTCGTTCCTATGTGGAGGTTCCTATGAAAACACGCGGGTTTACACTCATCGAACTGTTGATTGTGATTGCCATTATTCTGATCCTGATTGCTATTGCACTTCCAAACTTTCTGGAAGCACAAGTGCGGGCTAAGGTGACAAACGCAAGTGCTGAGCTTCGAACCTTGGAAACG
>JAJDBZ010000630.1 GCA_029261095.1 Candidatus Omnitrophota bacterium
TGTCGTCTACCCTGACCACACGCAATGCCGATATCGCTTTGAAGGCGCTGGCTCTGGGGGCGTCCGATTATCTTGCAAAGCCGACGGCCTCCGGCGATTTACATTCCGCGGATGGATTCCGTCGCGATTTGGTGGAAAAGGTTCGCGCCCTTGGCAGATCCGCGCGGATGCGCGGGAACATTGCGGCACGCACCGTCGCCAAATCGCAAAATGGTGGCGTCGTCAGCACCCGCTCACAAGGCGGCCACTATGGCAGCGCACCCATTGTCCTGCGCAAACCGGGCAGATTGAGCCCAAATATAATTTGTGTAGGTAGTTCCACGGGCGGGCCGCAAGCTCTGTTGAAGCTGTTTGAGGCGATCGGCGGTAAGGTGAAGCAACCGATCCTGATCACGCAACACATGCCGGCTACATTTACAACCATACTCGCCCAGCATTTGGATCGCTTGGCGGGCGTTGAGTGCGTGGAGGCAGAGGACCAGACAAGTATCCAGGCTGGCCATGTTTACTTGGCGCCAGGCGACTATCACATGGTGGTGGAGCCCGGTCCCACCGGCAATATTCTGCGTTTGAATCAAGACGCCCAGGAGAATTTCTGCCGGCCATCGGTTGATCCGATGTTGCGAAGTGTTGTGGCCGCCTATGGGGAAAGAGTCCTGACGGTCGTGTTGACAGGCATGGGCCATGACGGATTGGGCGGCAGCCAAAGCGTCGTGGAACGGGGCGGTACGATTATTGCCCAGGATGAAGGCAGCAGCGTCGTTTGGGGAATGCCCGGTGCCGTCGCCACGGGCGGCCTATGCAGCGCTGTCCTGCCTATTGAAGATATTGGCCCCTCCGTTATTCGTTTTGCGAGCGGGGGCGGATTATGACACCAGATGATTTTGCCTTGCTGGCCGGAATACTTAAAGAACGATCGGGATTGTCCATTGGTCCGGAAAAAACCTATTTACTGGAAAGCCGCCTGAACCCGGTTGCCCGCAAGAATAATTGTGCCGACCTGGATGAGTTGGTAGCGCAGGTGCGCGCAAAGCGGTCGGAACCATTGTTGCGCGACATCACCGAGGCAATGACGACCAATGAATCATTCTTCTTCCGCGATGCAAAGCCCTTCGAGACATTCGAACATGGCATTCTGCCACCGTTGCTGGAGGCGCGCGCCACGAAGAAAAGCCTGCGAATTTGGAGCGCGGCCTGTTCGACGGGTCAGGAAGCCTACAGCCTGGCAATGATTCTACGCGAAATGGCTCCGAAACTGGCCGGTTGGCGCATAGAGATCGTGGGAACAGACATTTCTCAAGAAGTATTGGAGAAGGCCAAAGTAGGAATTTATTCCCAGTTCGAGGTGCAACGGGGACTTCCCGTTCAATATTTAATGAAATATTTTGCCCAGGTAAACGATTTGTGGCAAATCGACTCCGCCATCCGGGCCATGGTGTCCTACAAAGAATTCAATTTGTTGAAAGATTTGAAATCGTTGGGCACCTTTGACATAATTTTCTGTCGCAACGTCCTGATTTATTTTGATCAACCCACCAAGGCTAAGGTCTTGGCGGGTATGTCGGATATTCTGGCCAAGGATGGATGCCTGTTCATGGGCGCGGCCGAGACGGTCCTGGGAATTTCCGATGTATTCAAACCCATTCCTGACCATCGCGGAGTCTATGGGATGGACACCGGCGCCACTGCGGCAAAATCAGAGCCCCTGCAAGCCTTGGCCGGCTAGCCCGGATCTGCCACAATAGGTTGCCGCTGGCTTTATTGACGGGTTGTAATTCAGTTGCTCAAGCTGAATTGGCTGACCCAGGGAAAATCCGGGCGTCAGGCCAACTATTTTCACCATGCGTTGATAGAGACGCCTTGCCGAGGCTTTCGGATGACGTCACGCAGGTGGCTGAGACTAGCCCGTATTGCGGCGTCGCACGCGCCTGCCCCGGGGCGGCGCCACGTTGTGCTGTAACCCTAAACCGGTGGTCGACGAAGCACAGCAACGATCCAATAAGCGAAACCCGCGAACCAAGGCGGTCGTGTCCCTGGACGTGGTGCAGGAGCAGTGGGTAACTGGCTTGCCTAGCGACCGTCACGGGTCTGGCGTAGGCAAGCCAATTGTCCATGGCGGGCGGCCATCGCGGATTCCGATTACAGGTTGGATTGATTGGAATGACCTGACCAAGGAGATCACGATGACGGAAGGCTTGATGGCCCAACGAGCACGCCATCGTAAGCCTGATCGGCGCCATCGTACTCGAACAAATCGCCGAAAGGGCCGTGCAGAGACAAATATACATGACGCCGGATAAACTCAGACCCATGAGCGACAATGACATTATCAAACTGCCATCAGATGCGGCTTGAACAATCCGGCCTAACATGCCGGAAGCTGCGTTACCGTCGCGGCTCGTACACTACTCCATGGGACATGATCCTTGCCGCTATTACTTTGCACATCAAATCAGGTGCCAATCTTTATTGCACCCTCGTTGCGGTTAGGAGTTAATTAAAGCATCGATGGTTAACATGTCTGTCTAGCAAGGCAGCGCGCGGTTGATCATGTTCGAAAAGTTCTCCTTATGTCACGAATTACCCTAGCCCTGTCGGGCGTCTTGGCGGCGACAGTGCTTGCGCTCGTTCTCATTCAGTTCTGGCCGGACCTGCGCCCTGGCAGTCGGGGCGGGCAAGCGTCGGATCGATTTGGTTCGCGGACAGAGAGAACAGCGCAGTTGAGCGAGGCAATCAATCCAATCCCACTTACAGTAGCCACCGATCCACGCAAGGTAGCACTCGGCAATCGCTTGTTCCACGAGCCCAAGCTATCGATCAATGAAACGATATCCTGCGCTTTCTGTCACGACCTGGCCAAGGGCGGCGCCGATGGTCGGCGGAATGCCAGCGGCGTCGACAACAGCATCGGAACCCGCAACACACCGACCGTCCTGAACAGCGGCTTCAATGTGGCGCAATTTTGGGATGGACGGGCACGCACACTCGAGGAACAGGTAGATGGTCCGGTCCATGACCTGGTGGAGATGGGGTCGAACTGGCCATTGATCCTGGAGCGCCTCCGCCACGACGCGAGCTATGCCACCGCCTTCCGGGCAATTTACGGCGACGGTGTGCAGATCGCCAATGTCAAGAACGCGATCGCGGAGTTCGAACGCTCCCTCATCACACCCAATTCTCCCTTCGATAGATATCTCCGGGGCGAAGCAGCGGCTCTGACCGCCGAGGAAATTAGGGGCTACCAATTGTTCAAGAACCTGGGTTGCATCTCCTGTCACCAGGGCGTCAATATTGGGGGCAACCTGTTCCAGCGGCTCGGCGTTATCGTGGACTATATCGACGAGCACGGCGGGCGCGGTAAGGCGGGCATCGCCCATTTCGGCCGGTTCAACGTCACCGGACTGGAAGAGGACAAGTTCGTGTTTAAAGTTCCGAGCCTCCGCAACGTGGACTTGACGGCGCCTTATCTGCATGACGGCTCGGCGGCGGATCTCAAGACCGTGGTTAAACTCATGGCCTGGCACCAGCTTGGCCGGCGGCTCGAGGATAAGGAAGTGGATGGCCTGGTTGCGTTTCTCAAGACATTGACGGGCGAGCAGTGGGACGCAAACCGGTGATCGGGAAACAACTCGGATACGGGGCCATTGCCCTCGCGGCAATCGCCTTGCTCGTATTCCTCGTGGTTCGATCAATCGATGTTGACCGGGACAAGCATCAAGACCTCGTCGCTCTTGCGGACGAGCTCAAGCGTATCGATGGGGTCCTAAACCTTGATGTCGTCAGATTGCGCGGCGGGCACTTATTCAACTATGATACGATCGTTGAAACAAACCGGCAAATCAGCGTCGGTCTGGCTGAGGCAAAGTACCGACTGACCGAATTGCTCGGCGACGATGTGGAAAGCATCAATTTGCTGCTTGCCGAACTGGATACCACCCAATTCCGTCGCGAGCGTCAATTGGAACAATTCAACGCCAGGAATGCGGTTCTAAAAAATTCGATCAGGTATTTGCCGCTGATGGTGTCGGAGATCATTGAAGGCACCGGTGCCCAGCACGACTTACATTTAGTCCAGGTTCTGAACCAACTGCTGCGCCATACGCTGATAGTTTCGCTGCACGGCAAACAGGCGGAACCGAGCATGTTCGCGGAACTGACCGGTCGGCTCGAAGGAATTTCTCGTGATCGGCCTGCCGAGTTACGTGAAGAATTGAATATTTTGATCACCCATGCGCGGATCATTGTCAAAAACACCGCCATTGTGGATCGGCTCATTAGGCAGGTTCTGGCTATTGGTTTCGCCGATAGTGTCGATGCCCTCCATGCCGCCTATGATGTCGAATATGAGATCGGGCAGGGTTTCCTGCCGCTCTACCAGATCGCCCTCGGCATCTATGCGACAATTCTTCTACTTACCATTGTCATCGTTATAATTAAGCTGGCGAAGGCGCGCCGCGATCTCGCCCAGTCGCACCTAACGTTGGAGGATGGGATCGAGCTGCGTACCAAGGAGCTTAGTGAACGCACGGAGCAATTGCAGGACAGCCAGGCGCGTTTTGCCGGCATCCTGGATATCGCTTCCGATGCCGTGATCTCAACCGATGACACAGGACTCATCTTGCTATTCAACAAGGGTGCGGAAACCATTTTCGGCTATACTGCGGATGAAGTTCTCGGCCAACCCCTCGAAATTCTCCTGCCGCGGCATCTCCGAGACGCTCATTCCGGACATATTTCCGCCTTCACCGGAGCCCCGGAGGTCACCCGTCTGATGGGTCCACGCGGCGTGGTCAACGGGTTGCGCAAGGACGGCACCGAGTTTCCCGCCGAAACCTCGATCTCGAAGCTTGTACAGGGCAACCACAATATACTTACCGCCATACTGCGCGACATTACCGAGCACAATAAGATCAAGGGGGACCTGCTGGCTGCCACCGCTCAGGCGGAGGCGGCCAACCGCGCCAAGTCCAATTTTCTGGCCACCATGAGCCATGAGATCCGCACACCAATGAACGGTGTGATAGGCATGGCCGATCTGCTGTTGGATACGGACCTTGATGCGGAGCAACGAAAGTATGCGGCCTCGGTCCAGGGTTCTTCGCATGCCCTGCTCACGATCATCAACGATGTTCTCGATTTCTCCAAGCTTGAAGCCGGGAAGTTCGAGTTTGAAGCCATCGATTTCAACCTCCCTGATGTCATTGAGGGCGTGATGGAGTTGCTGAGACCGAGCGCTATGGAGCGCGGTCTCGATCTGGCTACCTACATTGCACCGTCCGCGCCGAAATTTCTCAATGGCGATCCGGGCCGGTTGCGTCAGATATTGCTCAATCTGGCGGGGAACGCCGTCAAATTCACGGAAACCGGCTCGGTTGCAGTTACCGCATCATTGGCCGCGGGCAAAGATGGTATGACCACATTGCGTTTCGAAGTGACGGATACCGGCATCGGCGTTCCCGCGGAGTTTCAAGCCGAGCTGTTCGAAAAGTTCTCGCAGGCGGACTCTTCGACGATGAGATCATTTGGAGGCACGGGCCTTGGGCTTGCCATCTGTAAGCAGATTGTCACATTGATGGGTGGCACAATCGGCATAAAATCGGGACCCGACAAGGGGAGCATCTTCTGGTTTACCGCCTGTTTCGGAACAGCTTCCAGCAATGATGGATTGTCTCGAGAGGTTTACCCGAAAGAGCTTGCTGAAATTGGACCGGAGGCATCCGCCGGCGATGTCGATACGCAGTCAATCCGCCCGATGAAGATCCTTGTAGCTGAAGACAATCAGACCAATCAGTTTCTCGCCCGAGCGACATTGGAAAAACAAGGACATCGGGTGGAGATCGTGAACAACGGCATAGATGCCGTCAAGGCGGTCCGCCTAACTTCCTACGACTTGGTCTTAATGGATGTGAACATGCCCGAAAAGGATGGTGTCGAGGCCACGGCAGATATTCGTGAATTGGACGGCGAGAAGGGGCGTATACCGATCATCGCCTTGACCGCGAATGCGTTGAAGGGTGACAAGGAGAGATTCCTGGCCGCCGGTATGAACGACTACCTGTCAAAGCCGCTGGACAGGAAGAAGCTCGTTGCTGCGATAAACGCCTGGACCGGCGGCTCGAACGCGCTTGACGGGACGCCGTCGTCGGATCCCCGCGCCATGAGCGAAGCTGCGGAAGTTCTGGACCCGGCGATATTGGAGGATTGGCGGACGTTCCTGCCTGCTGAGCAGTTCGCCACCCTGATCGAGGAGCAAGTGACTGATTCGCGTGCATCTCTGCAACGGCTGAAGGAAGCGGTTGAAGCGGGTGCATTCGATGACGCGGGCAAGCTGGCTCATGAATTGACGGGTAGCTGCGGCGCCATCGGTATGCTTGATGTCCAACGTCTTGCGAAAAATCTCGAACTGGCCTGCATGGAGGAGCGCAGGGAGGACGCCCTGGCATTGGCTCCGGCCGTAGACGAGGCCGTCGGCACGGCGGTCACTGTCCTAAAGACCCGCTATGCAAATGAATAGGGTCTGGGGATTTGGGGTCCACCGTTCTAAATCCATAGGTCGATGGCACTGAAGAGGAGGTATGTCCGATGGGAAAAGAGTTGGACGAATTGAAAATTCTGGTGGTGGAAGATAACAGTAACGCCCTGAAATTGATAAAATTGGTGCTCGGCGGCATTGGCATTCACCAGATCTTTACCGCGAAAGACGGAAGGTTTGCTTTGGAATTCCTGGGCGAAGCGCCGGAACTGGTGGATTTAATCATCTGCGACTGGATAATGCCTAGAATGACTGGTCTCGAATTTCTGCAGCAGGTCCGTACTGTATATCCGAAAATGCCTTTCATGATGGTTACTGCTAAGGCGGATACAAGCTCCGTCGCGGAAGCCAAGGAATATGCGGTGGATGCATACCTCACCAAACCCTATTCGCCCCAACAGCTTGAGCGGAAGCTCGTGACGCTCGTCAGCCAGCTTTAGCGCGGATAGGTCACGAAATGGTACTGTTGATATCCATTAATGCGTGATAGTTCAGTTGCTTGGACGAACTTCGCGCGACGGCTAGCGGTGACGGATTTTAACCAATCAATGATCGATATTTCTGCCCGTCGTAAGCGTCGGGTCGCGATTGATTTTGCCGGCCGTGATCCAGATAGCCTACGTTCAAGGCATCTCGACCCGCTTGGTCGAAGACCTGGTCCAGGCCATGGGCATGACAGGGATCTCTAAGAGCCACGTCTCCCGGCTATGACACCACTGTGTGGGACATGATCACCAAGGCCAAATTCGCCATGTAGACTCTTTCGTGACGAATCCAGGCGAGGCTGGTGATCGTGCGTGGGTTCTCATCCACGCCAAAATCAAATGGACCGCCCCGGGCAACAGAAGCAGGCCGCCTCAATGCATTGTCATAAATGAAAAACGCAAATGAATGGCGGTCGCTCCGCAACGCAACCGGGGTATGAACTCGTTCGCTGTTCGCAACCCTGGTGTTGGCGTTAGCGCGGCCCTAGGCCGCCGCTTCTTCCGCCGGCGGGTCGCGCAAAACATAACCGCGGCCCCAAACGGTCTCGATGTAATGTTCGCCGCCGGTCGCATTGGCCAGTTTTTTCCGCAGTTTGCAGATGAAGACGTCGATGATCTTCAGTTCCGGCTCGTCCATGCCGCCGTAAAGATGGTTCAGAAACATCTCTTTGGTGAGGGTCGTTCCCTTGCGCAGGGAAAGCAGTTCCAACATGGCGTATTCCTTGCCCGTCAGATGCAAACGCTGCCCTTCGACTTCAACCGCCCGGCTATCAAGATTGACGGCCAGTTTTCCGGTCCTGATGATCGATTGCGCGTGCCCTTTTGAGCGCCGGACGATGGCGTGGATACGCGCGACCAATTCACGCTTATCGAAAGGCTTGGTCATGTAATCGTCGGCACCAAAACCCAGGCCACGAACCTTGTCGTCAGGTTCGGCCATGCCGGAAAGAATTAATATGGGAGTCTGAACCTTGGCTACACGAAGTTTTTTCAAAACGTCATAACCATGCATGTCCGGCAAATTGAGATCCAATACGATAATGTCATAATCGTATATCTTACCGAGATCTAATCCTTCCTCGCCCAGATCTGTCCCATAAACGTTGAAGCCATCACCCTGCAGCATCAAATCGATGCTTTTCGCCATGGCGGTATCGTCTTCAATGAGTAAAACCCGCATGTCCATCCTTCTCCGTCTAACCGATCGTTAACTAAGGTTAATTGGACTAGGTTAATGAACCATTAACAGAAGCGATTTAGCAAGTTTTTATTGCCCTTTTTTGCCGCCGCCTTTACCGAAACTTAAGCCCGAACCACAAATATAAACCCGATCAATCCTGATTGGATCCCTCGTGTTGTAGAGTACTGTGCAAACTGTCCTGAACGAAATTGAACAAATCCCGCCACACCGTTTATACGGTCGCGTCGCGGGCGTCCGCGGCCTGACTTTGGAGGTTTGCGGAGCCCAGGCAGCGCTGAGCGTCGGTTCGCGCTGTGCCATACAAACGCGCGATGGCCGCTCCGTGATGGCGGAAGTGGTCGGCTTTCACGATGAGGCTGCGGTACTGCTGCCATTTGGCACCCTGGATGGCATTGGTATGGGTTGCCGGGCTATGGTCGATGAACATAACCCAATGGTCTATCCCAACCCGCGTTGGCTGGGCCGCGTCGTTAATGCCATGGGCGAACCCATTGACGGTAAAGGGCCATTGCCGCGTGGCAATCAGGCCTATCCCCTGCGCGGTCAGCCGCCGCAGGCTCACGCCAGACAGCGTGTCCGCGGCAAGGTGGATTTGGGCGTACGCGCGTTGAATACTTTTGTAACCTTATGCCGTGGACAACGGATGGGCATTTTCGCCGGCAGCGGCGTCGGTAAATCGGTCCTACTATCCATGCTGGCCCGCTATACCGCCTCGGATGTTTCGGTGATTGGCCTGATCGGCGAACGCGGCCGCGAGGTCCAGGAGTTTATTGAGGACAATTTGGGCGAGGAGGGCCTGGCGCGCAGCGTCATCGTTGTCGCTACGTCTGACGAACCGGCACTCATAAGGCGCCAAGCAGCCTATATGACTATGACCCTGGCAGAATATTTCCGCGATTGTGACCGCGACGTACTGTGCATGATGGACAGCGTCACGAGATTTGCCATGGCCCAAAGGGAAATCGGACTTTCTGGCGGCGAGCCGCCAGCGTCAAAAGGCTACACCCCATCGGTTTTCGCGGAGTTGCCGCGCCTTTTGGAGCGGGCCGGACCAGGCACGGGGCAGGGGGGTATCACCGGCCTGTTCACTGTATTGGTAGAGGGCGACGATCATAACGAACCCATTGCTGATGCCGTTCGCGGTATCCTGGACGGTCATATTGTTTTGAGCCGCGAAATTGCCGAACGGGGCCGCTTTCCCGCCATTGATATTTTACGCAGCCTGTCGCGGACCATGCCTGCCTGCAACGATGCCGAGGAAAACGCCGTGGTGCAGAACGCCCGCCGGCTTATGGCGGCCTATGCCAACATGGAGGAATTGATCCGCCTGGGCGCCTATCGCATTGGCTCCGACCCGGAAGTGGATGAAGCGATCCGCTATCACGATGCCTTGGAAGCATTCCTACGGCAGGATAAGGACGAGGCTTGCAGCCTAACGGATGGCTACGATTATTTGGCCAGTATATTATCAGAAGGGGCCAATGAATGAATATTCGCGGTTTCGCGGCATTAGCGCGGATGCACCGATTTCGCATGGATCAACATCGGCGCAAGGCGGTGGAGATCGAGGGTATGCGGGCGAAATTTCTCGGCCAGGACGCCACCTTGGAACAGGAACTGGCACGGGAAACAAGCGCCCTCAGCCGGGCGGATCTGGCCATGACCAATTTCGCAATTTTCGCTAAGCATATTGAAACGCGCCGTGCAACTTTGGCCGAGTCAATTGCTGATGCGACCCGCGCCCTGGGCCGGATCAACGAGCACATGGCTATTGAATACCGCGAGGCCAAAAAATTTGAGCTTGCCTTGGAGCGGGAGGGCAAACGACAGAAACAACTAGCGGCCAAGGTGGAACAGGACCAATTGGACGAAATCGGCCTGACCTATAGCCGTCGGGCGTTCTAGAGATAGACCTTTGTTATAACTGAATAGATCGGGAATATGGGGCGCCACTGGCGTCGAGAGGCCGTGGCGGACGCCACTAGTGGTCCGCACCATCTAATTTGCGCATTAGTCTTTCGTGAGTTGCGCGACCTCGCCAGGGATGATTCGATGGCCATCGATTCGCAACTTCGCCGAGGTGCATAATGTCACGGAAGAAATATATCGTCGAGCTTTCGA
>JAJDBZ010000064.1 GCA_029261095.1 Candidatus Omnitrophota bacterium
TCGAAGATCTGCTCCCCCATAACTGGAAAGCGGCTCGCACCGCTTCCAACGCTTAAGTCCAATTTCAAGGACTCTTCTTTCCCCTCTAAATCTTCGTCGTCAATTCATGATTTCAATAGGTGGGGTTGGCCGGACGCTTACAAAACGAGAAAGATTTCGCTCGTCAAATGAACGCAATATCGTTTTATAGGCGGATTCCTTCCAGCCGAAGGAAATACCGTTTCCATTCTAATCCGTCCGGACAATCTCGCATGTAACCGCCAATACCGCTGGAAGCTAGGACGCGATGGCAAGGGATGACTATGGCTATCGTATTGTGTGCCATTGTTTGTCCCACCGCTCTTGCGGCATTCGGACTTCCCGCCTCCATCGCAAGGTCTCCGTATGTCGCGGTTTCCCCATAGAGGATCTTGGAACATGCATGAAGGACCTCTTGACGGAACGGAGTATGATCGCTGAGATCGATCGGTACGTTGAACTCGACTCGTTTACCCGAAAGATAGTCTGACAGACGGTCCAGGAATTTCTCGAACCGAGGGCTTGGTTTCCCGATCGGCTGGTAAGATTCATTCAAGGCTATACGTGTCAGGCCCTTGGATCCCCAAGCGATTGATATCGGACCCATCTTAGTTTTTAGATTGACCCAAACGTTTCTGTCTTCAATCATGGTGCATGGATGATAGCAAGAGCAACTCAAACCCACCACAGTTAACAGGAGCTCTGCGAAAAAGTCCCGGTTTACGGTAAACTGAATGCTATGACCCAAACGAGTCTCAAGATCACTGAAGACGCCTACGAGGCGATGCTTTCCCACTTTCGCTTTGAACTCCCTCGTGAGGGGTGCGGTTTCTTAGTCGGACGTGATCAAACGGCATTCCGTTTTTATCCAATCCATAACCTCATCATGGATTGCGACAAATTCTTGATGGATCCACTCCATGTCCAGCGGACTGAGAAGTCTGTTTTTCGTCGCGAACAAGCGATACTAGGCGTGTGTCACTCTCACCCAGAGGGGGAGTGCTACCCATCAAGGTGGGATATAGAGGGGGCCTTCTTCGATGCGCAGTATGAAATTCCGCTTTGGGTTCGCGAAACCCAAATAATCGCTCTGATGGAACCGACCGAAATTCCCAATGTGAAAGGATTTCACATTGGAGTCGGGGGGCAGGTTAAAGAGACATCGATCCAGGTAATCTCAGCACAAGTTGGCAAAATTTCGACATGCACCTGACAATAGTAAAGACAGTCCCGGATAAAATAAATTCATGATCCGGTCCGCTCAACTATCCACATGGGCTTTTTCCTATCTCGTGTTCTCTTGCTTGGGAATTGGTTTGATTGCCCATGACTCTCATGCGCAACCTCGCGAACCTCTACCCATGCGCCACAAGATGACCGAATCCGATACCCTCGAAGATATCGCCAAGAAGTTTTCTCTCGATTCAGACATTGTTCACGGGCTCAATCCAACCATTTGGGCGACCCCCAATGAGGTCCTTCTTATCGACATGCCAAGGAATGCCGAAGAAGCGATGCTGCTTCTTGAGGAAGCAAAACGATTCGAAGTCTTAGGAGGGGTGGGGGCTCGCAAGGCAAGGATTCTCTACCGGGGAATACTGATCGCAGCAGGACTCATCCCATCGGAAGACGAGTCATGGCTCCCCGTTGAAATGTCATCTGAAACAGTGGCACAAACTCTCCTCGCATGGGGGAAAATCCATGAAAACAGGGATTTAAATCAGGCGGATTGGGCCTACAGTCAAGTTCAGATCTATTTCCCGGACATGAAGAACTACCATTCCCAAGCCGCCTTGAGGATGGATCGGCTGGATGACGATGACACATCTTTGACCTACCCACCACCTCCATCCGGATTGAACTGGTTTCCATTCTCACCCCATGTGATCGTTGACATTGACACACGGCGCCTCGAATCCCAGCTAGTCGAATTAAATCTCCTCGAAACATTTGCCACACTCGGAGATCATCCAAATGTTCGAGTTCAAGAGAAATACGAACAATCATCCAAGAGATACAGTGAAGGCCTGGAGATTCTTTCACATATGAAATCCCTTCATCTTGGTGGTTGGGTTGACCCGGACATCTACGGGGTTGATCCCGGCGAAGGAATCAGACGTATGAACTGGGTCCTGGTCGGAGAACTTGAATCCTCAATTGAAGAATTCTCTGCTTCGCTAGAATTGCCAAGCACAGTCGATACGCGAGGTGGATTCGAGATTCGTGATCTGGGAAAAGGAACCTTTCTTGCATCGGAGGGTGCGCACGTTCTTCTCGCAAATGAGACGATCCTTAAGTATCTGATCGATCGAAAACCACCCTTTGACCACCCTCTCCTGGGTTACCCGGATTCGGCTTATCGAAATGCTCGGATCCAGACAGGCTCGGGCTCCTCGATCTTTGGCTACGTTGACATTGAAGGGTTCATGAAAGGCCCCGCATTGGCGTTTGCCAGGAACGGAGATCCGGACGATGAAGATTCCCTTTTCCTTTCTCTTCTCCTTTCTGGGTTAATAGGGGTCAATTCCATCCAAGGGTTTGCTTTCGCTCTCGATTGCGATCATGACACGCTCTTTGCCAGGGCCAGTCTCCAGCATCAAAAAGGAGGTATACTGGCCTTCTTCGCGGGCGATCCTTGTCCCTCCCAGACGGCTCGTTTTCACTCCGAGGATACCCAGGGATTTCTCCAGGTATTACGGCCCTGCACACCCAACGTTGATGGACTCCTGGATGTGGAGATTGATCGAATACTTGGTTCAGCTGGTATGGTATATCGTGCACACTATGAGGCTTTGCTGGGCCGAATAGAAAAGATTGATGGGATTCGATTTGACCCAATCGCATTGTTTCAGAGCGGGCTTCTGAGCGATGTAACAATCGGGTTGAGGATTCCGGGCGGTATGGTCCCCATTCCAAACGTTCTCATCGCAGCTCCGACGACTCTTGCCATTTCCGAAATCAGGCACCTTGAAGATTTCTTTACTCAAGATTCAGACGAAGAGGTGGAATTTATCGAAGAACCCCTTGCCGACCATTGGTATCGACATGCGGTGATCCCGATCGACTTACCTCTTTTCCTGGATCTATCCTACACCTTGTACGATGGGACACTTCTTATCAGCAACAACGTGGACCTGCTCAATCAAGCGATTCGGAAGGATACCCGGTCTTCACGACTCCAGTCGACGCCCGATTACCAAGAGTTTCAAGAAGAATGGTTTCCATCCAATCATCTGAGTCTCTATTTTTCCAAAGAACTAACCCGACGATTTGCACGATTGGGTCGAGCGTTGGTTTCCGCCCATGTTGGCGATCCGGAAAGCGAACCCTTCGCGCGGATTTTTCAATCCCAAATGGATCGTTTGATTGAGCGGACGCAGTATTCGGGGTTCGGGATTCGGCTAGGAGAAGAAGGCGTAAACGCCAAATTACAGATTCGCCCATTTCGATATTGGCTTTCCACTCTACTCACCTTTCGTTGGATGAATCGGATGGAACAATGGAATCGTGGAAACTGAACCTCTTGGATGGGTCCTCAGACTGATGATGCACAGAGCGAAGTGCCTCTTTCCATTGCTTCTTCTGCTCGTCATCCCTCCCGTCCAGAGCGAATTACCTCCGATTTCTACCGAATGGAAACAACGAGCAACCGAAAGCCTAAGGCATCATATTACCAACACAAGTAGAAATCCATTTGCGGCCCATATCGAATCCTCCACCGCCACAGTTCCTCAGACTCAAGCCTTGAATGAAGCAACTGTCCCACTGCTCAGTTCCCTCACTGGCCTTCTCACCCAAGCAGCAACAGAGACTCTTTCGCTTTCCAGAGAGATCCGTCCCGACATCGATTGGCCCAAACCTTTTTGGAATCTAGGGGAAACTGAAGAATCCAGTTGGCAAAGAAGGTTCGATTGGTTTCAGAACGAAATGTTGGGAGGAGTCGATGGCGCCTCTGCAGAGGTATCGGGAGCTTCTGGGTTTCGGCCCCAGGAGAGTTTTATTGAAACCACCCCTCTCCAAATAGGAAATGAACCATGAGATTCTTACGAAGAGGCAGTCGTGAGAGCCTCCCTTCAGTAACTCCACTCATCTTTCTTTTCCTCTTTACAATGGCTTTACCCGCAATTCTGCTTCTGTTGGTTTCTATCAACCTCGCGGGAAACGAAGACCTTCAAGCCGAGGAGAATATCGCCGCGGAGTTTGACCACCTCGGCAAGGCGTTCATCTCGGAGTTAGATCGGGCGACCGATCAAGTTTTGGAATCTTATTTGAAAAGAGATTGGTCGGGGTTGATCGACTCTCCAGATCTGGTCGCGGAGGTGAACGTCGATCCTGAGTTTGTTCCCTACCTTTTTGCGGAGGACGGTCAACTTGTCTTTCCTCTCAAAGGGGACTCCCCCTTCCTCTCTGATTCCGTTTCCACCGAACCTCCGCAGTCTTGGAGAGAAGCTCTTGAAAAAGCGCGAGCTTTCTCTGAAACCGGTGAAAGCCTAACTGCCCTTGAAGAGCTAAAAAATCTTCGAAATTACCCTCTCAAAGCGACGCAACGTGCCGAACTCCTGCTAGAAGAGGCCTCCATTCTTGCCCGTGATGGCCAGAAGCAGAACGCATGGGAGCGCTTGGAGCGGATTGTCCAGAACTTCCCTGACGCTCGTTCTGTGGGTGGAGTCCCCCTTGCGCTGGCCGCCTTGGAAGGGCAGGTCGAACTAGGACTGCCTTCGCCTACCGCTCGATCCATCCTTAGGATGTCCGAGGCGCTCTACAGCGGAGTGTACTACCCAAGCGAGAGCACCGAGAATTATCTTTGGGAGCGCCTCTTAGTTCAGGCCCGAGATTCCTCTAAAGAAATCCTTGATCGCGTCCGCGAAATGCGTATTAATCGATCTACGGTCCTCGATAGAGGAAATCAACTTACAGCGGAGTTCCAGAGCTTGGTGGGACAGATTCCAGATTGGAAAGACTATGACTTGAGAACGATTCCCAACAACCTTCCGAGAGAGGCGACTTATTCGGGTATCGATACCGAACTCATTCACCGTGCAATGGTTGAGAACCGATGGATGTTAGTTGTTTGGAAACTCGAACCCACCCTCTTGTGGGAGGCCATCGAGAAGGCGATGGAAGAAGTGGAAAGGTTCCATACCGCCTATCTGAGAATCCAATCCCCCTTCGGTCAAGAATTCTCAAACCGGACCCCCGAGCCAGGAAAACCCATATCGCAACCCGATCGTGTGATCAATCTCACCGCGCCATGGGCTGGATGGCAACTGATGATGGGGTTGGAACACATCGGAACTCTTCGAAGGAGTGTCGCTCGAGAGAGGGAAGACTCGATGAAACTCGCGGGGTTATCCGCAATTGTTCTCTTCTTCGGAACCTTTCTCGTTTTCAGAGGTATTCGCCGTCAGATTCAAGTAACGCGTGCGAAAAGCGACTTTGTAAGCGCCGTTTCTCATGAACTCCGTACTCCGATCGCCAATATCCGCATGTTTGGAGAAATGCTTCAGATGGGGGTTCCCGACACCGATCAAGACCGTTCGGAAGCCTATACAGCGATCACATCTGAGACAGAAAGGCTGTCGCGTCTCATCGAGGGTGTCTTAAACTATTCGCGCATCCAGCAAGGGAAGAAAGTTTTTAAGGTCGAGGAAGTTCAACTAGTCAACTTGGTGCAAGAGGTGGTAGAACGGGCAAAGCATGGGATGGTCGACGGATTCGAGTTCAATATTCAAATAAGAGGAAATGAGCGTCCGGTCTTTGTCGACCCGGATGCCCTTTCCCAGGCTTTAGAGAATCTTCTCACCAATGCCGCCAAATACAGCCCCAATCACCGATCCGCCACTGTCGAATTATCGTTTGGAACCAAGCGAACCGAGATTCATGTGGTCGATCGGGGTATCGGATTGTCGAGGAAGGATCGAAAGCGTATTTTCGACCGATTTCATCGGGTTGAAGACGAACTCACTCGGAAGACCAGTGGAACCGGATTGGGGCTGACATTGGCGCGGGATCTTGTCAGCGGGTTCGGCGGGAAGATTATTGTCAAGAGTAAACTCGGCGAAGGAAGCCGGTTCACCATAGTGCTACCCAGCGGAGGCAGAAGATGACTCAACTGTTGATTGTCGAAGATGATCCACAAATGATCAAAGGTTTGAAGATGTTTTTCTCAAGCCAGGGGTACGAAGTTACCGAAGCGATGGATGGGGAGAAGGGTGTCGAATGTGCACTTGAGGGGAATCCCGATGCGATGATTCTGGATGTCATGCTTCCCCGCATGAACGGCTTTGATGTGTGCAAGAAGATCCGCAAGCAGAAGCCTGGTTTACCGATTATTCTTCTTACTGCGAAAGGGGAAGAAATCGACAAAGTCGTGGGGCTCGAGATCGGGGCAGACGATTATGTGGTCAAACCCTTCTCTTTGAAGGAACTCGAAGCCCGCGTGAGATCTCTCCTCCGTCGTGCAAACCTCGCACCTGCGGGAGACCGAAAGGAGATGCAGATCGGAAAAGTCTTGGTTGACTTTGCTAAGATGGATGGCTTTGTGGATGGTAAGCCATTGAACCTCACTTCACTCGAGTTTCAGGTTCTTACCTTCCTTGTGGAGAAAGACGGGGATGTTGTGTCGCGGGAAGACCTGCTCAACCATGTTTGGGGCTACGAAACGCTTCCGACGACCCGAACCATCGATACCCACATGCTCCACCTTCGCCAGAAGATCGAGGTGGATCCGAAGAACCCCAAACACCTGGTGACCGCACATGGAAAAGGGTACATCCTCTATATCGAGGGGAGGGAAGAGTAGAGTCAAGAAATGTCCGACAGAACCGGTGCTCCGGCCACTGTTGAATCAGTCGGCGTATTCACCATGTCGCTATCGACGAGGCCATCGAAGATTTGGATGATTCGGTTGGTCCGGTTGGCCACTTTGTTATCATGAGTGACAAGAATAAGAGTATTTCCTTGTTGATAAAGCGTCTCCAGGATCTCTAGAATTTCCTCTCCCGATCTACTGTCTAGGTTTCCTGTTGGCTCGTCTGCAAGGATGAGAGAGGGATTGGTCACCAACGCACGAGCGATGGCCACTCTTTGTTTTTGTCCTCCAGACAGTTGATTTGATCGATGCCCCATTCGATCCGCAAGACCGACTCGGTCAAGAGCTTCCTCCGCCATTTTTCGCCGCTCCCTTTTTCCGGCACCGGCATAGATCAGTGGCAACTCGACATTCTTGAGTGCGGTGGCTCGGGCTAACAGGTGATACGCCTGAAAAACAAAACCGATCTTCTTATTTCGGACCTCGGCTAACCGCTTGTCTGGGAGTTTGGAAACATCGTCTCCATCGAGCAAGTACTTCCCCGATGTGGGGCGTGATAGACATCCTAGAATGTCCATCAAGGTTGACTTCCCAGAACCAGAGGGTCCGATGATCGAACAGAACTCCCCTTGATCGACAGTAACGGAAACTCCTCGCAGCGCATGGACCGTCTCTTCCGCCATCGGGAACTCTTTGGTTATTTCTTGAGTTTCTATAACTTTTGGCACATTCCCACCCTATCAAGGAACAGGTGTCCATCGTAGGGGGAATAGGGGGATCGACAAAAACTTGACACCCTAGGCTAAACCGCCTAAAGCCTTTATTCCAAACACTGTCAATCGTGGTTAAGCCTCACGGAAAACGGATAAGTTCAACCATATAAACAAGGGGATTACACAATTAGAGGATGGGCATAATATATTCAGACTCTTTTGGTCGGACATTGAGACCGTTCCAACTCAATAACTTAATTCATGGATTTAACTTGACCCCTTCCAGTAAAACGAAGGTTGAATAAACTAAGAGATCATTTTCCAGTGAATAAAAGATCCCTTTGGCAAAACACAGACAGGCTACCGGGATTGAATAGGAGCAGTTCGGAAAACGTTTTCTTAACATACAAAGGACATTTTCATGCCTCAAGCGGTCATTGATGTATTTTGCCACTGTCTTCCACCTGGGTTCTGTCGAAGAGCGCTTGAAGTCAGCACTACTCCTCCCTTCATGTGGAAGCGCGCATTGGAAATGAAAGTGATGGTGGACCTTCAGGCGCGCCTTGAGTTGATGGGACAGTTTCCTGGCTACCGGCAAATCCCAAGTCTCGCATCGCCACCGATTGAAATGCTGGGTACTCCCGAGCAGACACCCGAACTCGCGCAGATTGCGAACGATGAAATGGCACAAATGTGTCTCGACCACCCGAGTCAGTTTCCCGGTTTCGTCGCATCCCTCCCCCTGAACAATCCTGATGCTTCAATGGTAGAGGCCGAGCGGGCAGTGAATGATTTGGGGGCAGCGGGAATTCAAGTATTCACCCCCATTTTGGGAGTCGCGGTCGATCGTCCCGAGTTCCTACAATTATTTGAACTGATGGGAAGACTGAATAAATCTGTTTGGCTTCATCCCGCAGGAGGAATGAATGTTCCCGATTACAAAGATGAATCGGTCTCTCGATTCGAATCATGGTGGGTCCTCAGGTGGCCCTATGAATCGAGCCTCGCCATGTACCGCCTCATCTATACCGGGATCTTTGATCGCCATCCCGATCTCCAGATTATCACTCACCACTCTGGCGGAATTCTCCCAATGATGGAGGGGCGGTTAGATTCGGGACTCGAACTCCTGGGGACAAGGACTCCAGCGGAAATAAAAGAAGCGATTGCACCCCCAATCGGAGAGAGACCGATCGATGCGATCAAGCGGTTCTACGCTGATACCGCGACCTTTGGGTCGCGATCCGCCATCGAATGTGGGCTAGACTTCTTTGGAATCGATCGGATGTTGTTTGCATCCGATATGCCGTTCGATCCCGAGGGTGGGCCGGGCTATATTCGGGATACATTACGAGCCATTAGCGAGATGCATCTCACAGATGAAGATCGAAATAAAATCCTAACGGGTAATGCCGAAAGAATTCTCGGACTTGGTAAGGAAGTTCCCATTGGCTAGAGGCGAAATTCTTCCTCCCGAATCGAAGAAATTCACCGATGACACCACCGGCGCCATTCTGCGCCAGGTGACCGACCACCCTTCCATCCACCACCATCCCTTTTATTACATTCCGAGTTTCGACGATTCCATGGAGAATCTTTTTTTCGTTTCTCACCGAACTGGGAGGCCAGAGATTTTCGCCGAAAACCAATCCGAGGGAAGTCTTCGTCAGATCAGTGAAGTGGAGGATTTGGGAGAATGGTCTGTCCACCCCTCTCATGATGGCCAGTATGTCTATTTCATGGCGGGAACACGGACTTGTCGAATCTGGATGAAGGATTTGGAGATCGAGGTCTTGGCGGATTTCGAAGACGTATTCGTTAGGACAAAAGGGATGGTCGGCGCGGCGATGGGTACCACATCAGTCAGCCGCGACGACCGATACTGGGCGGTTCCCATTAAGGCTGCCGATTTGTTTCACTTCTATCTGATCGATCTTGAAAAGGGAGATGCGACTCTCATTCTTGAGGGAGATAGTATTGGCCACCCAGAGTTCCATCCTGAGGATTCAACACTTCTGCGGTATGCGGGCCCCTACCAGAATCGCATTTGGATTACCCGGATTGATGGGTCAGAAAACCGCTTGGTCTATCAGAGAGATGTTGAGAAGAAAGAGTGGATAGTGCATGAAACTTGGCGACCTGGAACCCATGAAATATTAACAACCAACTGGCCCCACGGCATTTTTGGGATCGATGTGCGCTCCGGAAAAGTCCGGCCTGTATGTTCATTCAATGCTTGGCACCCAATGATCAACCGTGATGGAAATCTGATGGTGGCCGATACCCATTTCCCCGATCGCGGACTACAGGTCTTCGACCCACTGGATGGAAAAGGAGAACCGACGCACCTCTGTCAGACCCTCTCTTCGAACGAGGGAGCCCATTGGGATGCCGATCATTGTCCATACGATGACGGTCCGGTGAAGGTCTATGCTCCCCAACACACGCATCCACACCCCAATTTTTCACCTGATGGGAAGAAGGTCGTCTTTACCAGTGACCGGACTGGTTATGCGCAGATCTATGTGGTTGAAATTCCTTCAGATTAGTCAGTCGATTATTTCAGAACTCGATCTAGAGTAAAAATTCCATTGTCCGATAGGGTAGACCCACTTTGGTTGGGATCGGGGAAGGTGATATCGTATTCTCCATCCGAGAAATGGTTCGCCCCATCCCAGGTCATTTCCAGTAGTATGGAATCGGTTCCGACGACACCATCGAAACGAACTCTCGAATCGTTGACAAATGAATAGATTCCGGAATAGTCAAGGTTCCGTACCGTAGCGGTAGCCTCGAATCCATTCGTTACCATCCATCCGATATTGGCCCCCACAAGAACGGTTCCATTGAGTTTCCCCCCCCAATTCCCAGCGATAGGAACCGCTGTGGGCGTGTGGCTGGGTGTATAGGTTCGAGTGGGGGTTCGAGTCGGACTTGGAGTCGGAGTAGAAGTACCCGTTCGCGTGAATGAGGCGGTTGAGGTAATTGTTATTGAGGGGTTGGGGGTCGGTGTTTCTGTAGGAGTGGGCGATAGAGTCTCTGTCGGTGTCGAAGTGGGGGTAAAGGTTGGGAAATCGATGGGGAAAATCGAAACAATCTGATTGGAAAAGGGATTCGCTATTGGGCGTTGGAGGGTCTGGAATCCATCCTTCTGGACAATCAACGCAGTCACATCGGTAGGGACATGGGACAAGCGGAAAAAGCCATTAGTCGGTGAGGAGAGAGAGAATTCGGTTCCCGCGACCAGTGTTGCGGAAGCGACTCCAAGGTTGGTTGATGCGGACACAACGAAACCGAGGATTGGGGCGAAGCGGGGTGTCGGTTCTGGGTAGAGAAAATCGCGTCCTTGCCAAGCGCGAACCATCAACAAAAGATCGATCGGGTCGACCCCGCCACTACCATCCAAATCTGGATTATAATCCAAAACGAGTGGTGTGTTGCTCGGGGTGAAGGTCGTTGTGGGTGTCGCGGTGGCGGTTGGGGTCTCGGAAAGTGTCGGAGTGTCAGTTGGGTTCTGTCCCGATGAGGGTGTAGAGTAGACCAGGCAGGACAATAATATCAAAAGACCGACCGACCACGGCGACAAACGATTCATGGCCGGGATATTCACACGACTCGGGATTCTCGCCAAGAGTCCGAGGTTCGAAACCAAATAAGAAGGCTTACACACTATGACCGAACTCACCAACAAAGGGTACCTTGTTTCGCAAGTGGATGAGATCCAGCCTGTTCCCTGTCCCTGCGGCAGTTCCCGTCGAGCATTCCGAATGCCCGAGAACGACACCGCATCTCTCCACATGGTAGAGATCAGTGAAGACGCCAAGTCGCACTACCACAAGAAAACCACTGAGATCTACTTTATCCTCGAGGGGGAAGGAGAAATGGAACTAGACGGCGAGACGATCCCGGTTCATCCCGCTACCTCGATCATGATCTATCCGGGGACGCGCCACCGTGCTATCGGTCGACTCAAGATTCTAAACATCGCCATTCCGACCTTCGACCCCGAGGATGAATGGTTTGACGACGAGGATTAGTTTCGGAACAAACCACCGAAGAACCCCTGATTCTGTTGTTGACCGAGCAAAGGCTGAACGATGTGGTCGGGTAATGCAAAGTTTGTAGTTCGTCTAGGCGGAACGATGACTTCATCGCCGAATTTGGCAAATTGCCATCTGGATCCGTCAAAAATGGCCGCACAATCCACTTCGACAATCTTGTCCTTTTCCATTCCAGATCCCCACAAGCTGTAGCGAAAACGGAAGGTGCTGTTCAGGCGGTTGCCTTTTACCGAGTCCGAGTCGATTGCGATTTCTGTTACTTGAATCCATCCTCGTCCGCTAACGTTTGTTTGGAATTCGCTCAGGGCTTGATTCGGTCTCCTCGCGAAGAGATCCACGAAGAGCCTTTCGTTGCGATACTCATAAGCCTTCTCGAATTTTACAAGAAGAGTATTCCAGATCTGGTCAACCAGATCCTGTTTGGGGATAGGAGCGTCTTTCGGAGTGGGTGTGGGGGCGATAGGACCAACCGGTTGAATGGATCCAGGTGGAATAACCGGCGTTGCTTGAGGAAGCGGTTCGACCAGGTTGACGGTTGTTGATGGGTCTTGTCCGAGTTGGGGGAATGCCGCCTGCTCCACTTTCCGGGGAGGAACCAGCGCCTCCTGACGTTTGATGTCGCTCGCGATCTGGAGGTAACCGTTCGCATTGGTCAATCCCCATACTCGAGTTTCATTGATGGGATTGTCCATTCCTTCAAGCCAGTATTCCACAGTGAAAACCGTTTCACCGGACAGGGGCTGACTCTGCCAAGTTTGATGAGTGGCGGAGCGAACTTCATGGATCGCGATCAGATTCACCTGGAGAGGTTTCCGCGCCGCGAGTCGTTGTTGCCAGGTATGCACCATCATTGGGTCCGCATAATAGGTTTGAAGGGTTTGCATGTCCTGCCGGACCAAGGCTTGTGCCCACTGTTGAACAAGGGTTTGCACAATGGGCGTGGGAACTGTGGCCGTAGTGACCGTGTTCTGGCTGTAACTGCTAGAAGCACAGAAGAAACTGCTGACAAATATGACGATGACTGCCCACATGGGGGCGTACGATCGATTCGTTTTGAGGGGCATCACGAATCCTCCATTCGAAAACTTCACTCTGTTGAGTATAGCAAACCCTTCAATTCTAGGCTTCCCAACGGCTAAGTGGCAAGAAGTGCAGTCAACTCCGGTGGAGTTTGGTTCTCCTTCCAGTGGATTTCACCCGCTTCGAGAGTGAGACGATAATGGCCCTTTCGATCGCTTTCGATCCAGGTTTTCCTACCAGAGGGAGGTTTTCCTAATCGCTGACGGAGGTCGCTGATCCTTTGTGAGACATTCTCGGGATCGATTCCCAGGTCGGATTTAGGTACCCAGCCTTCGGTCAATCCCTGAAACCTTTGTCGGGCCAGCCGGAGCAGGAGTTCCGCGCTCCGGATTCCCAGGTGAATGACATCCTCTTTGACCGCCACCCGGAAGAGGTTGCCTTCCTCGATGAAATCCAGAGAAAGGAATGCGGTAGCTGGTTGATGTTTCTCCTTCTCCGATTGAAACGGGAAAGGATGTTTCGTCTCACTCGTATTGTTCGAGGTAAGGCTCTCGACAAAATCGATGACCCTATCGATTGTCGGTTGAGGTATCTGATGGCGAACAAGCTCGAGGGTCTCCGAGTTCGAGAGATAGAGCGGGGAAGACATGACTCGCGCCCACTTAAGTTTGGAATCGCGATCCAAAAGGTCAGAGGGGATCAGGTCCCAAGAAGAGGCCCAATCCGGTAAACCTGTTCCGACCGAACAAGCGAGCTGATGGATTCGATCGGCGCTCTCGGAAGGCAATCCCTTGATCCTCCAGATGTCGGCGAGACTTTCGAGCAACCATCGCGCTCCTTCCCCAAGGGTCTGAAGAATTCCCTCGGAAGCACCGGCCACCTCGGACTGGATCTGTTCGATATCCTCTCCCTCAGACCATCGCTCGAGAGCCATCGACATCTTTGCCGCGTCTTCCAGGCGTCGGGAGAGGGAAGTGTCCAACCGATCGGGATCTCCTAGTGTTTCCAGGGTTTCTTCGCCAATCCGACCCTTGATTTCCTCACACCATGCCGCTCGCACTTGAGGGTTGTTTTCTCTCGGCCATGTCCAGCTCTGGGATTCGACGCACGAACAGACCGCGTATAGGAGTGTCAACGGTTGGGGGAGTTCCCCCGCGAGACGGTCCACCCAATCGTTCAGGAATCGACCTGTCTCAAAAGATAATCCACGCAATGCGATCGCTTTTCCAAGTGGAGAGAGCGACCAGGTCTTTTCCTCCAGGTTCCGCCCTGCGATGCAGTGGCCGAACCGTAGCGCTTCCGCCTCTTCCAGGGACTCTTGGATCGAGTTTCGAAGGGTCGCTGTTCCATCAATGAATCGATGAGAGAGTAGCGAGGACATCAATCGAGTCAGGTCTTTCTCGGTATTAAACCCGCTGGATATCCCAGCGAGAAGATGCGATTCCATATTTCCCAACAGCAGTGAAGGTTGCGTTGCGGGGACTAAATCCGTCCAGTAGAGCGAGCGGTAAAGATCCCATTCTCTTTCCGTATGTGCGACTAAAAGTGCTCGTCCCTGGCCCTCTTCAAGACCGAGTCTACCTGCACGACCAGACATATTTCGGACAGTAGCCTCCTCAAGGTGGGTCAATTCACCCTGGAGGCTTTGGCGGTTCCATACATACGGATGGATGAGGACATTGTGTGCGGGGAGATTGACTCCCTGTGCCAATGTCGAGGTGCAGAAGAGGACGCGGATTTTACCCTGGCGGAACCATTCCTCGACCAGCGACCGCGCTCGGGCGGAACAATCCGCGTGATGATAGGCGACTCCCTTGCGGGCCACGGCCGCGAGTTTTCGATCGCGAAGCGATTCGATTTCATCTTCCTCGGGAGGTGTGTTTCCGAAAGCCAGAGATTCGGCGAGGAAGAACGCCGCTTGTTCGGTTTCGCGACGGGTGCTGAGAAAGACGAGGACGGTTTCACCCGACTCGGCCAACCCAGCCGCGAGGTTCATGAAGGTACCCTCATCATCGATTCCGACCTCTGCGGTAGGCAGACGAGTCGAGTCGACTTCATGTGAGTTGTGGGAGCGGTAGATGCAGATCTTTCCTTCGCCGATAGGGAGTCCGAGGCCATACTCCGCGAGCGCGGTTTCGGCCAGTGTGTCATTACTCAGGACAATTCCCTCATGCAAGTCAATCGGCCGGGAGTGTGTGCTCAACACCCTGTTTTCAAAATCCTCAACCAACGGATCGGTGGATGAGAGCTTTCCGGCCAAACCCACACGACGGACTCGAGGTCGATGATTCTTCAATAGTCCCAGCAGGAACTCGAGATTGGGGCCACGGTTTGCCTCAGCCACACCTTGAAGTTCATCGAGGACGACCACACCCACACCGGACAAGAAACTTGGGTTCTGGAGGATGAGGTGTTTTAACTTTTCATGGATGACCACCGCTATATCGAATGATCCCTGGCTCAGGTCATTAAGGTGCTCGGTAAACTCCCCGGTCGCGAGCCGCACTCTTAGGCCATACTCGGCGTACCTCCGCTGAAAGGTTTCGAACTTCTCCCGCGCGATGGCTTTCAAAGGGACGGAGAAGATCGCCCGTTTCCCCTGAAGCGCGGTCCCCACCCCAGCCAACTCTCCAATGAGAGTTTTTCCACAGGAGGTCGGCAGCGCAATAAGAAGGTCCTCGGGCCCCAACAGGTCGAAGCCGATCACGGCCTCGACCTGCGGGTCTAGGAGGTGGGTGATCCCATCCTTTCGGAGGGAATGGAGGATCCCTGGGGGGAAACCTTTCTGGGCCAGGATGTCGATTGGAGTCGGCATAGTGCATGTATATGCAGTTTTGGGTGGGAAGTCAAGCTTTATTCTGGACAGTAGGGAGATTTTTTTCGGTGATTGGTTTTGGAAAGGGTAATGCTGAGGGCTTCACGGATTGCGATTGATTTCTGAACTCAGCGAAGAGTTGCTTTTATAGTCCTTTTTATTTGGTTTTCCATCCAGTCCTGAAATCCAGTTCACGGAAGAACTGATACGAGTGGCAAGATAGAACTCCTAGGTCCGTGCAAACATCCGGTATTTTCCTATTTGACCTCTGCTTGCTCGGCTTGGATTCCTCGGTTGTCACCAAACAGCAATCCTTTTCGATGGCAATTACATAGCCAATCAAGAAGGGGTCGCGACCGACCGTCTTTACTTCATCATCGGTCAGGTCGGGGGCATACCCCACATCAACCACGCGCGAAACCACGGCGGGGTCGGCTTCCATCTCCAGAAGCAACGCTTCCTTGACTTCCTTCACTTTGGCCCAGACCGCCAAATCATCTGTTCCAACTTTAATCTCTTCATAAACTTCAAGGGGGATCTTGACCCGACCTTCTTTTCCTTGATGGACCAGCCACTCCCAGAACTCGGGAATCCGCTTGATAGGATAGTAATCTCGATTCGCATCGATCAGCACATTCGCGTCGAGCAAATAGATCATGGATGAACCTTAGACAGGAATCCGGCTTCCACCGCTTGCATCCTTTTCCAATAGCGATTGGACCTGCTTGGCTTTGACACCCAGAACGATCCCGGCTTTGGAAGTGCTGATCGCCCTCGCATCCATCATTCGTCGCATCAGGCCGAGGAGAGCTTTGCCAGTTCGGTAGCCAATGGTGACATAGTAATTCGGTCCGCTTTCTCGTTTTCGTTGTTTCTCCTTCCTTTTAGTTTCCTCGAAGATCCATTGGTTTTGGAATGCAAGATCCACCTGGGACCAAAGCTTATGGTTGATTTGCTTGGCTTGAAACAAACGATAGGCCACCATCTTGTAACTGAGATTGCGGTCACGGGCGAAACGCGAAATTTCAGCCTTCGTCGCTTCCAAATCATCTTCTGGTAAATGAGGGAATTGCCCTAAGTCTTCATCGGGAAGAAGGAATCTTCCCGCCACATTGTTACAGAAGCGTTCGATCTTCTTTTCGGTGGAAATTCCACTGACACCTGTTTGGCCAAGCAGAATGTGTGTGAATTCATGAATCAGTGTAAACGGCCATGCAGCCCGGGAATCTTGGGGATTGATGACGATAAAAGGTGCGATGGGATCGGCGAGAGCAAACCCCCTAAAGACTTCAGTGTCAATGTCCGTGTGGTAACTTCCGAGGTTCCCGGCGATGAGAACAAACACGCCCGCCTTTTCGGCGGCGGATCTGAGATACTTGAACGCCTCACTCGCTGTTGGTTTGGAACGATATTCTTCTAGGGTTGCACCCAGCGTTCGGTGGATCGAATGAATGGCCGATTCGAGGCCATCCTCTCTTCGCAACGAACCGACAAAGGGAAGTTGAACCGCCTCGTCCTCCTCTTCGAGCGTCGTCCGCACGAGGCTCTGTCTTGCCCGTATGTCTCTTATCAGTGTATCCACCAAAGCGTTTTCACCCGATGCGAGACCATCGGCCAATGTTCGAAAATCTTGACCTCGGTTCCCCTTTTTGGGGGGAGAGGAAAGATAAAAAGTGAGAAGGGGTTGGTGATATTGCTTGCTCATCTCGACAAGCATCGCGCGGGTGGGATTCTCTTTTCCCGTTTCAAGTTCAAAGAGGCGATCGGAAGCCGTGTTCTCTTTCTTGGCCTTGAACTTAAGTTTAGCGGCAGCCTCCTCAAGACTCAGGCCCGCAGTTTCTCTAGTCCACTTCAGAATTTCCGGATTGACTTTAACTTTTGGCATTTTTAATCATCATCGAAACGACCCAGTTGAATCATTAAGTCGGTTTTGTTGTCTTGATTAGGGTAGACCGGATTCGGTCTGCTCGTCCAGAGAAACCTGTCACATTCCTGTTACATTCACGATAGAGGGTGACTATTCATCCCCCTCAAGCGAGCATTCTTCCGAAAGTTCCTCTAAAAACTCCGGCTTGAGAAAACGAAGGTATGAGCCCACTTCTTCTATCTTGTTCTTCAAATCAGAAAACGATATGAACCGACAGATCTCTGAAACGGGCGGGTCAAGCCGATTGAATGTAGGCCGGTTGATCTCCGAGAAGACTTTGTCCCGACGATCATCCGGCGCCACAAGATAAAGCGGAATATTCAAATTCGGCTGCATCGCCGTAAGGTCTGACATTCTCAGAAGCCCGGAGTAAATGGAGGTTGTGCTTTCCACCTCGAACGCCGCGACAATCGAGTTCCCCTTCAACCACAAGACGTCGATCAATTCGATGGTTCGATTTGTCGCTTCGTCAAACTGCAGAGGAAGGGAGTCTTTGATCTTTGGGAATTCTCCGAGGTTTTTTCCATTGCAGGATCTACCACGATCATTCCTAGCAACCCAAACATCGAAACCCATATCGGCTCCGAGCCGAAGCAAGAGTCCCTGAATCTCTGTGTGCTCAGTGGGCGAGGTTTCTATTGCCTTTGGGGAGGGTGCATCGATTATCGATTCATCCTCTGGAATCGTGAAAGATTTTTTGTCCTTCCCAACGAACGACCTAGGCTTTCGAGCCAACTTCTTGGGGTCAGTGGGAAGTTTCCTCGGATGTTCTTGAGCATACCGGAGTGCTTCCACCACTAAATCTCCGTCCGCCTTTGACCACTTTGCTGGCGACCCTCTAAATGCCCCTGTCCATGCATTTCGAGCGTCGGATTTGAGGAAGCAAGAAAGTGTCTCTCGAAAATCGTAAACCGGGACACCACATTCGGGATCCAATTCCAGGATAGGTTTCACCGGGAGGCGGCAGGGGAACAACTGATCGCTCCAAATGGGTGTGTCGTCCTTGAATGGTTTTCCAGTTACCTCAAGCAGGCCAACGAATCGCGATACTCCGGTCAAATAACATAGAAAAAAGTCGCCCTCTTTAACTTTTTGGACAGTTGTCCACCTTGATTCCCGGAAGCCGGTTACGTTGCTCCCGGCTTTGCGGAATTCATCCCATGTTCCGCCTGTAAAAAGGTCGAGCCAATAAGTCATGATAGCGATCTGTTCTTAGCCGATGTATTTTCTACTCCGAGCCTAAACTATGCGACAAACAATACCAACCCATCACCAAAGTTCAATCACTAATTCTTAAGAAGTCTCTCACTGCTCTGGATTCTCTCTTTCAAGAGAATGACAGTGTGAAAATTTGCGCCGCGAAGCAAAGTCCCATTCACCGCTCCACCACATCCGCCTCCGCGATCTCCCCCTCCATCTCATACGGCAACCGCCAAAACTTTCCCCCCGATTCGTTCGTGAAATAGAGATGCGAATCCGAATGGACGTAAGGATTCCCGTCGGCCCAGAGCGCGTGGAAGCCGGGGTGGACGTTGATAGGGCGGCGGATATTGGCGTGGTTGAGGGGACTGTTGTGGGTGAGGGTTCGGACTTGCTCCCACTTTCCTCCCTCGTCGCTACTTTCCCAGAGAAAAAATAGGAGACAGTCACCTATTTCTCCCCCAATGCGCCGCCAAAAACGGCAGGGTCTTCCGGTTGCTCCACTCGTGGACTCCATCGAAGAAATCGCTTTCGAGACGGTCTGGGGCATTGAGGAGTTCATAGACTTTTGATAGATCTTGATACGCCTTCTCGGTGGCCTCGATGGGAAAGATCTTGTCCTCATCGCCGCTTATGACGAGGAGCGGGCGGGGGGCGATCAGGGCTCCGACATCGCTCATTTCGCCGTACTCCATGAGGCGCGGGACACAGTTGCAGATGCAGTGGTGGATGCTGTAGATGGAATCGCGGAAGGTGCAGAAGTAACCGGCGCACATGGCGAGGTCGACTCGGTCCTCGATCGCGGTGAAGAAGAGGGTCGTCGTTCCGCCGCCGGATAGGCCCGCCGCGCCGATGCGGGATGAATCCACCTCATCTCGCGTTTCGAGAAAATCGACGATGCGGCTGCCATCCCAACAGCGCATCCCGATCGGAGTGCGGCCGATTAAAAACCCCGCGCGGGAGAGTCGTTCGCAGCTATGCGGTTTGTCGTGACTGGTTTCGTTCCAACCGCGTTGAACCACCGCCACAGTAATGTATCCCTGTTCGGCGAAATGGACCGCGTAGTCGAGCGCGTGCTCCTCACCCTTCTTCTTCTCCGCCTCTGTGCCCTCGCGGATATAAGGATTGATTCCACTGTGACCATGAAAACAGACGATGGCCGGACGTTTCCCCTTGATATTCTTCGGAACATAGTAGTAAGCGGGAATCCAGTAGTTCTCCTCCGAGCGCACATAGATCTTATGCCGAGTGAATTTGTCGGTCTCGAACTCCTCCTCCCATTTCACCTCAAGGGGAACAGGTTCGGGATCTTTACCGAGCAACTCTTTCAATTGCGGCTTGAACTTGTCACGCCACTCCGCGTGCTCTTCGGGATTGGAGGCCTCCCAAGAGAGTTTGGGAGAGAGGCTCTTTAACTGTTTCTCCAATTGGACATAGACCTTGCTGTTGAACTCTTCCGCGTGGGCGGGAATCTGGAACATCACCCATGTCAGTGCGATGAATCCTAATAATCGAGTTGAAAACATTCGGACCTCCTAAGAAGGCTTTTCGCCACGATCCCTCTTCATTTTTCCTGGCTCCCGTTGGATTGCTCCATAAGAAAATGGGCTCATTCAAGATCTATCTCATATTCGCTAAGAAACACTTCCGCGAATCGACCGCCCAGTTTTTTTAAACCTTCGTGATTGTAGTGACCGTTTTCCATTTTCTGATAGAAATCCGCTGAGGTATTTTTTTGGTCCTGAGGGATGAGTGTCACATTCCCTACATCTTGAGCGGTACGTTTCATTCCTTCGACCACTTTCCGATTTCCAACCTGGAACAATAGAAAGGGCAGATCGGGATCGTTCACATCGTTTCGGACATGGCCGACAAGATTCTGAAGGTTGACCCCATACTGTTGAGCGGCGATCTCCACGTTCCCATCGCTCTCGCCTTGGACCCAAAGCATTGCACAGATCTCGTATTCGTTGTCTTCATATTCCGAGAGGAGCTCATTGATATACTTCACAAAACCTTCGTAGAGTTTCGGATCATCCTCCTCGTTCATCAGGCTGGCTCTGTCCGGACTCCATTGTGGGTTCCAACATCCATGGAGGGATGTTCCCCCCGCGGCAAGTTTAATGAACAGAAATCGTTCGTCCGGCCATGCTTCGGACAAGGCGATTCCAAAGAAAAGTTCGGGACCGAAGATAAGGTCCCTCTGATAGATCTCCTCAATCTCAGGCGAAGGTTTTACGACATCCAGCGGCCTAATCGATTCATGGTTGAAGGCGAGTTGGACACGCTTCTGGGCCTCCGCCAACCGTTGCAAATCAGTCTCGGAGAGTTTGTTCCCATCCGCCCTTCCCTCCATATTGGACTGGCCCGCGAACAGGAATACGCGGACTTTCTTTCCCGTATCAGGGCTCTGGAGTGCCTCCGACCAAGCGCCGGCCGTAGATGCCAAACACAGAAAACTCAGAATTGTCCTTAGTCCATAACGCTCGATTGGTTTCATAGGTTTCAGATCCCTTCAGAAAGGAAGACCGGTTCAGGACATTGTTCGCTTAAGGAACTTGACTCGAAGCGAACAACAGGATGCAACCCTCTCCCAAGATTCAATCACTTTTTCTCAAATGTTTATACGCCCCCCGGGATTCCCTTTGTCAAGGGAATGACATTCAGGGGGATTGCATGAGGATTCGGGATCCGATTACCGCTCCACCACCTCCGGTGCCGCAATCTCCCCCTCCATCTCGTAAGGGAGCCGCCAGACCGTCTCCCCAGAGGCGTTAGTGAAATACAGATGCGAGTCCGAATGGACATAAGAGTTACCATCCGCCCAGAGGGCGTGGAAATCGGGATGGGCGTTCACCGGGCGTCGGACATAGGCATGGTTGAGGGGGCTGTTCTGGGTGAGGGTGTGGACCTTTTTCCAGTTCTCTCCTTCGTCGTTGCTCTCCCATAGAGCGACCTCGCCGCCGGTTCCCCAGGGTTGGGGTCCCGGTTCGGTCGGGCCGAAGATGCGCCAGGTTCCGTCCTCGTCGATCCAGAGTTGGCCCATGTCGTAGTTGTGCGTGCTGTCCGTGATCTCGTGGAAACGCCAGCCCCCGTCCTTCCAGTGGGCCGTCATCCAGGTTCGGGGATCGCCCTTCGGGCCGGGCATGTGGTGGCTGCTGGTAACGATTAAGATGATGGGGTATCCCTCGCTGTCGAACCGCAGGTCTTTCATGTAGACCAATCGCCCCTCGCTCTGGAAATCCCGGACCAACACGGGACAGTGTTTATCCACCATCGGGGTCTCGATCGTCTCCCCGGAAGCCGTTCGCCAGGTCGCCCCAAAATCGGGGGTCTCGACATAGTAGAGGTTGGTGCGTTTGTCGACATTTCCGCCGGGGTGCATATTGAATGCCGTGCCGATTTTTTCGTCTTTAAAGGGTTCGCTGTTCTGGTAGTGGCCACCCATCCCCGCGAGCTTTTGGTCAGCGGTCCACTCGCGACCGTCCTGGCTAATGTTCCAATAGAGTTCGCGGCCTTTGGTGTACTTGGTGAAGAGGCGAAGGAAACCTTTCTCTTCGACAAACCAGGGTTGTGGGTAAGTGATCTCCTCTTCGGTGACTTGTTCAAAAGATTCGATGCTGTAGGGCTCTCTGGATCGGAATTTGAAACCCGGTCGGCTTCGCCCCCGACCACTCACAAAAATCCAAATGTGACCATCGCCATCGATACTTATAGAGGCGTTATCATGTGGATCGTTCACCCCCTGTTTGTCATAGACAATGGTGGGTCGGGGGACTTTCCCGGTTTCATGATCGAAATAGCTCGCCATGATGAGGAGGTGACGATCGCGGTTACGCTCGCCGCCATAAGTGAAAAAAGTCTTGTTCGCTTCTGGCGAGTAAATCGCGAGGGGTCTGTGTTTGGCTGTGTAGGTTCCGAGCCCGCCGGAGTATTTGTCGCCGTACTCTCCCTTTTGGCCGAGTTCGAACCAGATGCCTTTGTAACCGTCGGCTTTGGGGTTGGGTTCCTGGGCAAGTGAAGGAATCGGAGAGATGAATAAAAATGCAAGAATGACGATCGAGAATTTCATGGAGCGTCCTAACTTTCGTTGATTTGTGGGGAGCGAGTGTCCTTGGGCGTTGAGGGGCGGTCAAGAGGCGGATTGAGGATGCAGCGCCACTTGCTTTCACCGCCCATTCGTAGGAAGAAGCAGGCCTTACCGATACGCGTTCTTCATAGCCTCAATGACATTATTGCCGGCATGGTGAGGGCAGAACAGGGCGAAGCCGATTCCTTTTTCCGAGAGGAACTCGATGGTCTGGATCGCGTCTTGTTCGGTGATTCCTCCATACCCCGGTCGAAATCCGCCATCCCCCATGGGGATGATCTGGTGAGGGTACCCATGCTCTCTCAATCGCTGGATTTGTTCCAGATAATCCTCGCCGCGATACCCATAAATCCACGGCGCCATGGCGTGGGAGTATCGGGCATACCATTCGACCACTCTATCATAAGGCCATTTCCAGGCGCGGACCGAATGTTCGAGGGATATTTTTGGAACGACGACCAAGACCTTTTCCTTCTTCGTACACTCTTCATGGACCCACTGGATGAAATTCGGATCCTTAAGCGTCCATCCCTCGTGATCGATGGCGATGCCATCATAACCCTCCTCGAGTTTTTCTCGACACCACTCACGTATCCATGCCTCCGAGCGTTCCTGCTTCCAGGGATCATACCAGGGATGAATCGCGATCAGGTTCACACTTCCCGGAGTCTTCCCTTTGATTGCCATAGTGATCTGTCGCGGAATGGTCTTTTCGGGCCATGCGCTCGAGGCTTCGTGCCAGAAGGCGCCGTGCATCGGCCACAGGTCCTGATGGGAATTCAGAGTTGCACTTTCGATATCGGATTGATTTGATGGATCAGTCGCTTGAGCGCAACTCAATCTCGGCATAGAGACAATAGCCACCCCGAACAATACCGGGAGGACGGTCAACAATCGGAAATATTTCAGGGTGTATCCGTTTACCATGTGGTTGCCCCGCTCACCCTCCCCCAATCCTCCAAAAGTATCAGCAGGTCCTCTGCATCCACAACCCCATCCAGGTTGATGTCGGTTCCGAATGTGGGGGTGATTGTTGGGGGCAAGGAGAAAAAAACCTCGTCCTCTGATCAAAAACCCCACCCCCTAGCCCCCTCCCCGCGATGCTGGGAGGGGGAACAACAGTCCCCCCTCTCCACGGTGTGGTGTGGGGGTTAGGGGGAGAGGTTTTTTTGGGGTGCGGCTTGGGGAGAGGTTATTAAGGCGCGGTTAGGGGGAGAGGTTTTTGGGTGCACGGCGCGGCCATTGCCGGATTACGCATCCGCTAATCCGGCCTACGAATCTGATCGATACTCATCCTCATACAACCCGATCTCCCCGAAGGGGATCGGCTCGAAACCGGGGATAAGTTGAAAGACCTCCGAGTCTTCGCGGAGGGTGAAATCCTGGTTCTTAAAATCCACAAAACCCGGGTCGTCTTCGGTGACCAGGGATTGACCGGTTGTCCAGTTTCCCTCGACAAAATTCTTGCAGCGGACTCCGACATTCTTCGCGGCGTGGTTGAGACGCAGCCCGCCCTCTTTCAGGAACCCGACCAATTCGGGGTAGCGTTCGGTGAAGGGCGGGCGAGTGATGTCCACATCCTCGAGAAACAACTTCTTGTAGATTGGATTGTCTAAAAACTCTCTCCAGCGTTTCTCGTTCCAGGGCGCCGACCCCATTGCTTGATCGCATTCAATGAAAATGTTGTTCTCGACCCAGTTGCCATAACCCCCATGGTTGAACACCGCGCCGAACTTCCCGCCCGAAGCCCTATAGAAAACATTGCCCTCCACAGTCTGGCCCCCATCGCCATCGTCGAAGTAGATCGCACAACTGCCATGGGCCATGTCGCTCCCGATCTCGTGCCAGTAGTTGTGACGCAGGACTGTCCCTCGGTCGGAGGGATTGCGGCCCATATAAAAAGCGCCACAATCGTCCGAGGCCATCCCCACATGATGGACATCGTTGAACTCGAAGAGGTGATCGTTGCCCGATAACCCGATGGCTTGGTGGGGAGCGTCATGGATGTGATTATGTGTCATCTTCACACCGACTCCCCTGACACGGATGTTGTAGGCCGCTGTCCGCATCCTCTCCGACACGCGATAGATGTGGTTGTTATCAATGCGATGTCCGGACGGGGTCAAAGTCTTTCGATCGCCACCGGTGACATGAACGCCTCCGGTCCCCGTGTGGTGGATGTCGCAGCTTTGGACTGTGTGATCTGAGCCACCCTCGATGGATAATCCAAGTTGCCCAGCGTTGCGGATTTCGCACCCCGCGATGGTCACATGCGATCCCCCAGTCACCTTGGCCGCCATGCCCGCGCAGTCTTCCAGAACAAGCCCGGTGAATTGAACATGAGAGGCCTCTTGGACATCGATCAACGGATCACGAAGAAGAGTCAATACAATCTCCGCCTCAGAAAGCGATGCGGGCGGCCAGAAATACAGCGCCTTCTCCTCACGGTCGATGAAATACTCACCCGCCGCATCCAGTTCTTCGAGGAGATTGACCGCTCGGTACCGTCTCGCCGCCGGGTTACCGCTGCCGAGGCCGTAAACATGCTGTTTGGTCAGGGTGATTTGGCGGTTCTCCGGGTCGACCGACTGCACACGGATGGTCTCGGCCGCCCAGTCGAAACACCAGTAACCTTCGAGCCAGATTTCTTTCGCATCGGCCCATTTCGAGGGACGGTCCTCTTTATAAGAAAAGACCCCGAGCGCGTCGGACTCGTGCTTCCGCCATGGAGCGGGTCCGCTCTCGATGATCTTGTCGATCTCGGCCCAACCTTCGTTCGGCCACTGCGCCAGAGTCATTCGTTCCCCATTAAAAAAAAGTTCTGGAAGGGGTTGGGCATCCCGAAAACTGTCGGGGTAGACACCCAGATCCTCGATCCCTAACGCGGTCAGGTCGACACGGTGCACGGAGTTTCGCGCCACTTCCGGTAGACGATCGATCGTTTCCTGTTCCGTCACAGCGGTGAAGGCATCGGCGGGGATCGCTCTCCCGCCCGAGAACCTGACTTTGCCATGGTTCTTGGCGCGGTAATGAACCATCCCTTCAGCGGTTCCACTGTCCTCCTTACCGAGAACGAACGACTCATTCACTGGGTAGACGCCATCGTGGACCCACACGGTCACCGACTCGCCCGGAGCCCGATCAAAATCGACTCGACGAAGGGCATCGCGCGCCGCGGTTAGGCTTGCGAGCGGCGCTTCCTCAGTCCCGGGGTTTGTGTCATCTCCGGTGACCGCCACATGCAGTTCGAACGCCGACCCCATGATCGGATCGAAGGCCAGGCAGATGGCAAAAAGGAGCCGGATAATCCCTCCTCTTACATGGCGGGTCATTCTGGTTTTAACGGGCATCTCTCAACCCTCCTTCTCTCTCCGTCGTTCCTTCAGGTCGAGAGGGGAGACTGTTAGGCGCTCGTCGAGAAGATCGTGCAGGATATGTCCTGTGGCTTCGGGGAGATCCTCTGGGTCGATCTCTTTCCATTGGCTGGAACCGTCAGCGCTGCTTTCGAGTTTCTCGATGAAGAGGTGGCGAGCGTATCCCTCTTCCTCTTCGACCGGCTCGTAGTCGGCCACCACTCGGTATCGGATTCCAGGATCGGCGACGCCGGATTTGCCCAGTGTGGAAAAGAGGATCCAAGGGTCGGGGTGTTTGGGGAGACGAAGTCTTCGGGTTTTTGGTAGTTGCATAAAGCGATTCTAATGCACGTTCGACCTCCATTGCAAAGGACTGGTCGCGGATGATGCTCGAATCCGTTCTGAATCCGGATCATCCTCAGTACTAAGAATCGGAATAGTCGTTGCGTTCGTTCGAATCACCCGAATGATATTCAACAAACTCCCATTCCAGTCCCTCATGATCGAAGATGTAAACGCGTATCCTGTGAGGGTGTGGGTCTGGAACCATCCCTTCCTTGTAACCCGCATCGATGCATCGGCTTCTGACCGCGTCGGCGTCATCGACCACAAAACCCACATGGTTCAGGCGAGGGGAGGGTTCGGAAACCTTCCTTGGGGGTTGATTAAGGGCGAGGTAGGTTTTGTCGGTACCGATATGAAGCCAGGGCACCCCTGCTATAGAGACCCCTCGGTGGCGCACCTCAAAATGGGGTAAAGCTGTGGTGAGAAACTGAACGGTCTCGTCCAGATTCGCCACATTGATGTTGGTGTGTTCGACTTCACCTTTCATACCACACCTCCCTCCTCGGGCTGATCGATCCGAAGAATATAATGCTCTTCGTCATAGAAAGTTCCATCCACAAAAAGAGCGCGCGGCTCGACTCCGAATGGTACAAATCCCGCGGCCCGATAGAGTCTCTTCCCGGCTTCATTGGTGGTATTCACGACCAGCTTAATCTGTTGAATGCCATCAACCGAACGAGCGTGGGAAATCACCTCATTAAGAAGCGATCTCCCAATCCCGCGTCCCTGCAATTCGGGGATCACATACATCCCCCAAACGATCCCGATGTGTCGGAGTTTGTCTGCGGTGGGACGCCCGAGGCTCGAGACACCGACCAGTTTCCCGTTTTCGAAGGCTCCAAATGTTGGCTGCCCAATTCGACTCTCGGAGGCGATCCGCTCGGCGAACTCGTCGAGACTCCATTCGACCTCTTGCTCAAAGCTCGCCCCAAACGCGGTGGGATTTTCTCGAAGTCCCCTGAGTCGGATCTCCCTATACAATGCAGCATCATCGGCGGTAAGAATTCTGATCAACATTTTTCAAAAAAGATCGTCTCGCTTGAGTGAGATTCGGGTATACTCTACTCCATGCCCCCCGCACAAGGTACTCAAACCAATATCGGGGAGAACCCCGACTGGTTTTCCACCACACATTGGAGTGTCATTGTCAGGGCCGGCGAACAGACCTCGCCACAATCTTCCGAGGCACTGTCCACCCTTTGCGAAACCTATTGGCGCCCCCTTTATGTCTACACCCGCAGCAGAGGCTATAACGACGAAGAAGCCAAAGATCTCACGCAAGATTTTTTTGCCCGGTTTTTGGAAAAAGATTATTTGAAAAGTGTGGACCGTGAGAGGGGAAGATTCCGGTCTTTCTTGCTGGCTTCGTTGAAACACTTTCTGGCCAACGAATGGGACAAATCACAACGTAAGAAACGTGGGGGCGGGCAGACGCCACTTTCTTTGGACTACGCATCTGCCGAAGGATGGGTCCAACTGGAACCTACGCATGATCTGACTCCAGAGAAACTGTATGAGCGTGGCTGGGCATTGGCTCTATTGGAGCGCGTGCTTGTACGCCTCAAACAAGATTATTATTCCTCAGACAAAGGACGCTGGTTCGAGAGTCTCAAGTTTGTCCTGACTGGAGACAAAGAGAAAATCTCTTATGCTCAAATTGCGCAAGATCTCAATACTTCCGAGGGTGCCATCAAGGTTGCGGTACACCGCATCCGGAAAAAATACCGAGAGCATCTCCGGGATGAAATCGCACAAACCGTTGAAACTGCTGAAGATATCGAGGACGAGATGAGATTTCTTCTTTCGGCGCTCGAATAATAGATTTTTCTTGTAACCTTTTTCCAGTTTCGCTTCTGTTGGGAATAGCGCCTTTATTAAAAGGAGGACACCCCGATGACAGAAACCAAGAATTGCCCCGAATGCGGCGCGGAACTTCCCGCCGACTCACCCGAGGGTCTCTGCCCGAAATGCCTGATGAAGAAGGGTTTTGAGAGCCAGGAAGAGATCGGAACGAATATCCTTTCCAACCCCGCCGAGGGTGCGGATGACTACTCTCCTCTCGATCGGTTCAATCCACCGGATCCCTCGGAACTTGCCAAACAGTTCCCTCAGTTGGAAATCATCGAATTGATCGGCAAAGGAGGAATGGGCGCTGTTTATATGGCCCGTCAACCGCAGCTCGATCGACTGGTTGCCCTGAAAATCCTGCCCCAACAGATCGGTAGCGACCCTCATTTTTCCGAAAGGTTTACCCGAGA
>JAJDBZ010000631.1 GCA_029261095.1 Candidatus Omnitrophota bacterium
GATATCCAGGCCTTTGTAGATTACAGAAAGAGATTTGATCTTTACGCGACAGGAAATGGTATCCTGTCCTACAGTCAAACAACGCATCGTTCGATACGCCCCACCCATTTGTGTCTTGTATTCATAGATTCCCGGACCCGCCTCGATGGTTTTCATTTTCCTTTCGATTGAGTCTTCAATCAAGCGTAAAAGCGCGATGACTCCAATCCCCATTCTCCCCCACTCATCTCCAATTTCACGGGCAGTCAATCGCCAATGAACGGTTCCTTTGGAATAGAAAAGAAATTGGTACCCAATAGTCTTTGGGCCTGAGACTATCTTCTGCAAGCAGACCCTTCCTTTCTGCGCACATTCCCGAACCAACTCGAGCGTAAACTCCTCCCCATTCAGGAGATCGACAAAATGCCCCCCTTGGCCTTGACTCATCCAGTACCGATCATGCATCTCACGGAACACGGGAAACTCTTTTTCAATCTCTTCCGCCGATGTGAATGCAAGGGATTTGATTGGGCCGAACCGCTCTTCCAATAACTTCGATCTCCGTCTGACGTTCGATCTTTGTTTCGATTTCAGAGAACTGAAATAGCCCTCAATACTATCGGGAAGATCGATGTAGCAGTGAGCCTCGGAGGAAGAATTTCGAATGAGTGTGAGGTTGGGGGAATCGTTATCGATAATGTTGACGAGATCCGAGTAAGATTCGAATCCCTCCACAACCTGCCCAAATGAGAAGAGATGGCATTCTTCTTCTTGAAACAACACTTGAAGACATTTTTTGAAGACAGCATCGGAACACTCCTTGCGAATAGCAGGATAAAGCACGCTGGCTGTGTATTCCGAATTGAGAAGTTTTGCGACACGAAGAACACTCCAACCGACAAAAATTCGGTCAATGCCGAGGGGCAGAATTCCGACTAGGCAACCATCCACTCGAAAAATGAGAACAACCAGTTGGCGATTCATACCATAGTATTTCCACCAGATCCGGCACCAGGCGTAGGTCAGATAGATGTCGTCGGTTTCTTCCAATACGAACCGGTCCCACTCCTCCGCCATACGTTCTAAAGACTCAAAGGATTTATGGACTTCGCATGTGAGAGAATCCAACTTCATCTGATCATCGATCGATATTACGGCCATACGTAAGATTAAACGACTTTTGGTTCGATTTCATTCCCCAAGGATTTCATTTCGAGGAGCATCCGGTGGACAATGGCGAACTGAATTCTTCAACGGGTTGATGAAATATTGGTGATGAGTCCCTCGATCCGCTATTATCGGTAATGGATCCATAATGTGGAAACCGGCTTTACAATTGGTTCTCAAAGTCCGGCAAACTTCTTTCGGAGAATGACCAATTGCTTCTGTGCCTACTCGAAATCCCCCCATTGATGGGCTTGCGAGGAGGCCCAACTCAGTCGAAGATATAGTATATGTTCGTATTTCCGCTTCTTATAATAAACCGTGCCTTAATGACCTCCTTGGATCGCCTTGATACATTCACTCATGGCCGGGAAGTCCGACCATCAATGAGTGATTTCGTTTCTTCCCCCCGCCAGTGCCGGACTGAGGACATCTCGCCCTTTGGGAGAGACCTTTAATGCACCAAAAGAGACTCAAAGTCGCAATAGTCGCCTACGGAGTCGACGAAAAGGATATCAGCGAAGCCCAGCTTGCCTTTGAGTGGATCAAACACCTTTCACTATCGGTGGATGTGACCTGCTTTACCGGGGGGAGTCGTCACCGCACGGAAACGGGCCTCGAGAACCTTGATGGCGTCACTGAAGTCAGAGTTCCACTAGAGGGTGATTGGAGAAAATGGGATGTATTCGATCGGGCGGTCCACCCCGGCGTTCTAGAATTCAACCGAAGGTTGGGAAAGATTCTCCAGACCGAATATCGACCCACAGATTTTGACCTGGTTCACGTGCTTGCGCCCTTCGCTCCTCGGTTCCCGTCAAGTGTCCACAAAGTCGATATACCGTATGTGATAGGCCCGCTGATGGGCGGCGTTCATATCCCGAGAGGATTTGAAGAGATTTCAAAGAAAGAACCCTGGTATTTCCAGCTTCGCAAATTGGATAGGATCCGCTTCTATTTGGATCCATTCTTGGCCACCACCTATCGGAAGGCAGCCCGTATATTGACCATGGGCGATTACCTCCATCCGCTGCTTCCGGGTTATCTGCAAAGTAAGATAACAAATATCAGCTCGATCGGAGTTGACCTCACAGATTTCCAAAAGAATGCTCCTCCCCCAGAGGCTCTTCCCGAGGGTAACCCTCTGCAGCTGCTTTATGTGGGTCGGCTCGTTCCATTCAAGGGGCTGCAATATGTTATACGATCGCTGGCCAGAATCGATTCAAGCCTGAATGTCCATCTCACCGTCGTTGGGGATGGTCCCTCTAGGGAAGATTTCCACCGGGAATCGGAAGAATTGGGAGTGGACGGCAAAATCACCTGGATTGGGGCAGTGCCCCATGATGAAGTTCCAAAATACTTTGCTGGAAGAGATATCTTCTGTTTTCCTTCGATGAACGAGGCAGGTGGAATCGTGGTGCTCGAGGCCATGGCTACAGGTCTTCCTGTCGTTTGTCTGGATCGCGGTGGACCAGGGACCATTGTGGATACGAATTGCGGGATGAAGATCGAGGCAATCTCTCCGGATCAAGTCGTCGTGGAAATCGCGAAGGCGATTGAGAAAATCGGAAAAACGCCGGAAGTATTAAATGGATACAAAAAAAATGCGCTTGAAAAAGTAAAAGGTTATAATTGGTCCGCTCTTTCTCCCCAAATGGTGGAAATCTACCATTCGATCCTTCAATCCAATCCCTAAATTTTCCACTATTCTTATCCGATTGAGAGACTCCAGGAGTATTTCAACCTCAGTCCTAAGAACAGATACTTCTTCTGATGTGGGCTTGCGTGTATGAGAAACTCCAACCAAGATACGCCCTATGAAAGCCAGTTGGATAATTGTCAGTTATAATACAAAAGACGATACTCTCAATTGCATTAAATCGTTAGTCACCCATGAAACGCAGCATGAACAGGAGATTCTCGTTTGTGACAATGACTCTTCGGACGGAAGTCCTGAAGCGATTGAGAATGAGTTCCCCCAGGTCAAACTCATCGCTTCGAAAGAGAATCTAGGCTTCGGCCGCGGTTGCAACCGTGCAATTGAGGATGCCACTGGCGATCTGATCATCCTCCTGAACCCCGATACTCTCGTCCATGAGGGGGCATTGGATACTGTCGTAGATTTCCTCACCGATCACCCAGAGGTAGGAATGTTGGGGGCGCGCCTGATCTCCGGCAATGGTGAAACCCAACAATCTCAGAGACGATTTCCCACACTTTGGATGAGTGTTGCTGAAACCCTTTATCTCCATTTTCTGTTTCCCAAAGCCTCGTGGACAGGTGAGATAGACAAATTTGATGAACACTATGAAAGAATCAATGAATGCGACTGGGTTTCCGGGGCTTTCATCGCCGCGAAACGAGAAGTGTTAGACCGGATTGGACCTCTGGACGAGCGGTATTTCATGTACTATGAAGACAAGGATTGGTGCTATGAATGTGTCAAAGCTGGCTGGAAAGTCATTTACCATCCCGAAGTCCGAGTCACACATTTTGGGGCCCTAAGCAGCTCAAAAGACATCAGGACCTTGTATCCACGATTGATCGAAAGTGAGCTCTTGTTCTCTAGAAAGCACTATTCGACTCTCCGATACTCCCTGGTACGAATGCTTCTTATAGTGGAATCTCTGCAAAGAATCGCCGTTTTCTTGTTTTCGATTCCCTTCCTTACCGATCGGAAATACAACTTGAAGGACCTCTTCTTTTCCCGCGTCCGTGGACTTCGTGTCGCTATACTCGGCACCCGGTCCAGGGATGATTGAACCCCGGAATCTTCGTCTGCGGGATGGACTTATCACCGATTTAGTCTCCTGATACGGGGTCCACGACGTCTCAAATTCCCATAATCTCCCTCTTTATTCTGGCAAAAGGGAGTTTGTGGGTTATACTGTGGAAGTATCCTATCAAGCCCACTACCCACTCAAGCCAACCAAAAGTGGGCATAGGGAAACAAACCAATAGATTCTAAGCCAAGGGGTTAAAAAAATTAACGCCTCCCATAACAAAAGTAGTTAATCGTTCAATTGTTTAACACCTCAAAGAAATGAACCTGAGTAAAAACCAAAAAACGCGGAATTTCATTCTTGGCCTCAGACCTGCATCATTACAACAGGATGAAAAGCGCCTAGTCGAGGGAGATTTTGAAATGGTCCAACGAGAGGGTTTTCAACCCACTTTAACGTTGATCTGCTGCATTCTCATTCTTATGTTTCTATCCATTAGTCCAGCATCCGGTCAAGTAACTGACCCGGAACTGACAAACTACAAATCGGGTATCGATGTCTGGTTTGCGGGTAATCGGGAACAGGATTACGATGAAGAGTATTTCTTTCACGATAAATTAATCGATGATCACAAGGTTGTTTACCTCAAATCTGGTACCTTGATTCACATGGGGCACAATGAAAGGAATAAAACCGGCGAGGATCATTCAATTCTGGCAGGCTTGAATGGAGAGGATGGAATTCCCAATAGCGGTGATGAAGGAATCATCCGATACCGAATCGACCATGAGATGCAATGGAAGAACAGTTGGGCGTCATATAGCGGTCAGACTCCCTATCCGGCTTACACTGCTCCGTTCTCCTTAGCCAGTCTTGAGTACGAGCCAGGGGTCCCCATTGTCGGAACGACTGGACCCGTCCCAAATGTCGATGTTACCGATAGGGTGAATTACTACACGCGAGGACTCACTGGTCCTCATGGTGATGAGTGGCATGTTTTGGCTTATGCGGATGACGACAGCTGGGCGGGGCCACGCACCGAATGGTGGTCAAGCGATGGAAAGACAGTCTTGTTCGTTGTTGATCCAAAAACTCCCTGCATTTCCTTCACTCCAAGTTCTGCGGACAGCCAGTTTTATACAACACCCGCCAAGAATTATTTCATCCCCGTTATCCATGATCAAACGACATACTTCCAAGGGGGGGTCGACATCAAACTCACCAATATCATGGGGGGCGACATCCATTATCGATTCAACGATTCACCCTTTGAGGTTTATTCGGGACCGATCAACACAAGTGGTCTTGCGGATGGTGTGAACTCAATCGAGTATTATTACGATCCCGCCTACAAGAAGACTCGAATTCTTGTAAAGAACCCGACGCACCCCTCTGAGGGTGAGACACTCGCTAATGGAAATGAGCATGGTTACCTCCTATGGGAAAATGAAGCGGCGTTTGTCGCAAATAAGAACCGGTGTATCGGAGGATCGTTCACTAGCAAATACAGCGGTTACCGTAATAACGAATTCACGAATCGACACGATCTCATTGCCGAGAGTGGCATGGTGGGTAAGAGGGTAACTTGGGGTGGATTCGCGATTCTATTGAATTCAGTGGTGGTGGCGTTCGAAGGGGCTGAGTCCGTACCGGCACATGCCAATGCCGCCAAGCAAACCGTCCTCGAAAGTGCGCTCACGATCGACCCAGTGGGGTACGAACTCTATGATGTGGGTACCCCGGTCCCATGCCGCGAAAGATTTTATAGAGGGTATTACGATTTTCACAAAACATTACCCGTTGCGCTGTCATACGACCTTCTAATCAAACACTATCGATCGGATCAACATGAGGGGGGAATCACTCCGATCGAGGACTACAAATTGCGGGATCTCATCGCGTCAAATGTCATGCTTGAAATGATGGGTCTCGGCGGGTGGGACTTGATTAAGGGAAGTGGCGTTGGGCCCACAACCAACCCTGGACACGGGATGTGGGATTCCGCTCGAGAGATGGGAGCCGCCATCGCGGCCCTGTCAATTCCCCATTATGATACGCCTTACCTGGGCACATCCGGATTCGGAGGAGTCCAAACCGAGGCAACTCATCCTTGGACGCCCTACCCCGATTACCCGAAGAGCTGGAAGGACGTTTTCTATAATTATACAAGCAAGGTTAACGACGGTGCGATGCTAAATGGTTATCCAAACCACCAATACCTCTTCAACTGGTACGATGGCGGCCTTATTACCGATGTTCCAACGGTGGTGAACAGAACTTTGACCAACGGAACTTTTGTGGAATCGGTCCCTCCAGGAAGTTTCTACGATAGAAAATCATATTATGCCTCTAACCTCATGGGGAATTGTTTTCAAATTTTTGGCAACATAACTAAATCTCAATTGGGAATGACTTACCCGCATCTTGAGGCATCCTTTATGAACGCTAACACTGGGAATCTGTTTGGATTGAAGATTTCCAAGGATACCGATAAAAACCCTACGACCTACCCGACCTCTCTGTTAGTCAATACTGCCTTCGAGGATATAGGTCGCGCCGCCTACGAAAAAATGGCACACTTCTCTTCCCTTAACTCGGACCACACACTCGGGATTGAAAAGCGTATTTGGGCCGGCTACCCCTACTGCATCGCTTTCTATGATTCCGACCTAGCCGCCGAGTTCCAGGGAGAACTTCCAGAAAACACGGCGACTCCCACTTTTACTCCGAGTTCGACCCCGACCCCTTCACCCACCAGTCCTCCCGAATCGACCCCGACACCAACTCCCATTATCGGCCCGACTCCTTTCCCGAATCAGGGAGTAGATGGAGCCAACGTTGTTTTTAAAGAACAGAACTCAACAGAACCGATCGAGATGGTATTGGTTGGACAGAACCAGAATGTCGTTTACAACAGTTTTGACCACAAGGACAACACATCCGGCATTTACCTTAACGCCTTCGGAGAGTCATTCTTGTCGGATACTGTGGGTCCGAACGATTGGTTTTTGACCAATTCGGAGTCTCAGAATGTGATTCTGGTGGATGACCCCAATCCCGGACCCATCAATGACTGGATGGAAAGCGGGCCCAGCCGATCGACACTCGCCTATCCCGATCTCAACCTGTTCGATACAGGAGGTACGGGAGTCCATCTTCCGGTTAAGTATGGAGGGTTGGCTACAGAAACGGGTGGAGTTTATGACCTCAGCCATTATCGAGATACAACGCAGCTGGAACGTCATGTTTTCTTCGTCGAAGACCGTTTCTTTATCATCTACGATGATATCGAATCACTGGATCAGCAGTCCCATGAATATGGTTGGACAGCACATTGTCAGGGGACTATGGACATCATAGGGCCTAACTTCGCTCGCTTCACCAAGGCTTCTGGACGTTCACTCGACATTCAATTCTTTGGGCCCCCATTGGTATTTGACTCATACGTTCTGCCACAGATATTGGATCAGAACCAAGGCCTCACAAATGTTCCCTATTTCATAGCAAAAAGAAACGGAGTGGGAACACAATTCCTGAATGTACTCTATCCCAAAGATCTTGGAGAGAATTCGCCGGTCTATTCTTCTCTAGCGGTTTCCAACGGGGTGGCCGGAAAGGTCAGTGTTGGCGGCGCCGATTATCTCTTCATGGGTCAGTCGGACCCACAACAAGAAATCACTCTGGGAGGACTGCTTGACATCCAAGCGAGCCTCGTTCTTGCCAAGTCCATCGGCGGAGATTTGCAATTCCTGATCGCTGTCAACCAACTGGGAAGCATTGAATGGGACAACGATACAGTGATCAAGGACCATCCCGAACCACTCTCATTCCTGTTCCAAAAGACCGAAGGTGGAATTGCAATCTCCACATTTAGTCCCTGAAATTAGATTCATTCTGATACCCAAGTGGCGCGGGATTCCTAGGAACCCCGCGCCTTTTTCATTCTACCTCAAGAGACGCCCTACCCAGCCTTCTTGACGTTTGGGTAAAACAAAGGGATATTTTTTCCGGGGAGAAGAAAACTGGATCTTGGAATCACGGGATCGGTCATCATGAATTTCGAACCCTTCACCCTTGATCGTCGGGCGAAGGGATTCACCTCAGAGTCTTCCAAACCCGATTTAACCCAAGGAGAGGATTCCGCAAATGAGCCGAATCAAAGATGAGGACTGGCGAAGAGCCTGTAAGAAGCACGATACACTCTACACGGTCTGTGTCATTGATCCCGTCATCAGAATCTTTTTTCCAGCGATTCTTAAATCTGGGGTGACCCCGAACCAAGTTACGCTCCTCAATTTTTTCAATTGCATGATCATATCAGCCCTGTTTCTGTCTGGACATGGAATGATCGCGGGGTTTTGGTTTATCTCCTGGTACTGGATCGATTGTATCGATGGGAAGATCGCCCGTTATCGTGAACAAGCGAGTTATTTCGGGTCCTGGCTCGATCAAACAACCGATCACATAGGAATGGGGTTCATCTTTCTCGCTGAAGGGTATTATCTCCAGTCCCAAGGGGCTGACTACGGTGTCTTGATCGGTTTGGGATTCTATTCGCTTTGGCTTCTTACCCTGACTAACGATCTCCACCTTAATCGCATTCGACCGATTCTAGACCCAGGTTCTTCAGATTCGAAATCCTCACAAAATAAGGAAGAGAACAAGGAAGAATCTTTCTTTGCCAGATGGAAGAGGATAACGGGTGAACGAAGGATCATTGCAACCTTGGTCCACGATGTTGAAAACCTTCATGTTGCAGTCGCTTTGGGGGGCATTTTCGCCGAGATTCGATTTGTGTTGCTCGCAACGGCCATCATGGTTCTCCAAAAGTCAGTATCTTCGATGATCTTTTGGAAAAAGCGGTGGCACTTGGTCACCCAGAATGCGAACTAACCGCAGTGTCTCAGTGCATTGATTTCGCAGACATTCCAGGTATCGCGATCAAGTACAAGCGATATTGTAGAATTCGGACAACTTCCCCTCTTGGATGAGGCGGTTGTACAAGTCGAGGTCTTCAGTTGTATCCACCTCCAACCATCCTCCGTTCGTTGGAACAGCTTTTAGGCGTTGCCCCGAGTCAATCAAATGCTGGAGAAAACTGGTCATATACATGTTCGGAAAATCTTTACCATCGTATTGTCCCTCCGGATCCATCTGTTGGCGGATACTGACTACCTCTCCAACAAAATCTTTCCGGAATTTGATCAATCCCATGTATTGACCTTGAATTTCATCGACTGAAGACGGCTTCTTCCCCAATTCAGTGACATATCCTTCATTATCCAAAACAAGTGTTTCCGCATCCAGCAAGGGATCCTCGGCACGGAGTTCCCAGAGTTTCAACCAATCTTTATCGATAGATGTGGCGAAAGTGCAATCGGCATGAATGAGATCGGAAACAATCCTGGGTTCATAGAGTATGTCGGCATAGAGGACAAGGACGTCCTGCGACCCATCCATCAAGTCAGACGCACACATCAGGCTCGCGACCATATTGGTGCGATCATATTCGGGGTTTTGACGAATCATGTATCCGAGTGCTTCGATCTGATCCGCGCGGTAACCCGTCACAATACAGATGTCCTCGACACCTGCGGATTTCAATGATTCGATTTGATGCACTAGTAGTGGTTTTCCACCCAGTTCAACCATGCATTTGGGTCGATCCAGCGTATGCGGACGTAGGCGCGTGCCTTCACCCGCTGCGAGGATGATGGCTCTCATCATGTGTTCTCCCTGAAGATTCTTTGAATAAGCACGCGATCTCGTTCATCGTTT
>JAJDBZ010000632.1 GCA_029261095.1 Candidatus Omnitrophota bacterium
ACGGTGAAATCCATGTGGGTGAAGCAATCCGAAGATGAATTTCTTTTGCTCCGGCATTGCGCAGCATTTTCACAACTTTGCGGATGGTGGTTCCCCGCACAACGGAATCATCCACAACCACAACCCGCTTTCCATCCATAACGGATCGAATGGGGCTGTATTTAATCTTCGCGCCAAAGTCTCGGATACGTTGCTCCGGTTCGATGAAGGTGCGACCCACATAGTGGTTACGCATGAGGCCGATGTCGAATGGAATCCCCGATTCCTGTGAGTAACCCAGCGCGACCAGGTTCGAGGAATCGGGAACCGCAAAGACTAAGTCCGCGTCGATCGGCGATTCGGTGGCGAGTTCGGCTCCGAGTCGATGCCGAACATCGTTGACATCGCGTCCAAAGACATAACTATCTGGCCGCGAGAAATAAACCAGTTCGAAGATGCAGGGACGCAGCGGTTTCTCTTTAAATGGTTTGAACGATTCAAGTCCATCGGCGGTGATTCGTATCATTTCTCCCGGTTCGATTTCCCGAATGTATTCGCCTTCCACAATATCGAAGGCGCAGGATTCGGAGGCTACGAGATACGAGCCATCCAATTTCCCCAAACAGAGTGGACGGAAACCATAAGGATCTCTCACTGCGAGGAGCTCGTTTTGATTCATGATTAGGGCACTGTAAGCTCCTTCGCACTTAGAAAGAGCGGCCGCGACCCGTTCGGCAAACTCGCCTTCGGTTTCTCGTGCGATCAGGTGGACAATGACTTCCCCATCGGAGGTCCCTTGGAAGATGCTCCCCATCCGTTCGAGGGCATAACGAAGATCTTGGGCGTTGACGATATTCCCATTGAAGGCGAAGGAGATTTGTCCTTTCGCGTAGTTCCGCACGAAGGGTTGCGCGTTACACAGCTGACTCGACCCGGTGGTGGAATAGCGGACATGACCGATGGCTGTCTCGCCGGGAAGCTTTTCCATGACTTCCTCGCCAAAGACATCAGGGACTAATCCCATCGCCACATGACAATAAAGTGAGTCTTCGTGCGCAGTGCAGATACCCGCGCTCTCCTGCCCTCTGTGTTGAAGGCTATAAAGGCCGAGATAGGTTAAGGTCGCCGCATCCAGGTGATTCCAGACTCCCATAACCCCACATTCGTCTCTCATTGGCATGACTGATCGATTACCCCTGGATTATTTTCTAGCTGGAGCAGTCCCTCATCGGGAGTATGACACTCATCATATAGAAGAACCGGTGATCCTGCGATAGGCTTCCAGATATCGTTCCCGAGTGTTTGAAACCACCTCCGCGGGTAATTCGGGTGCTGGCGGGGAATGATCCCAGCCACTGGAGTCCAGCCAATCGCGCAGGTATTGCTTGTCCAGGTTCACCACGGGTTCTCCCGGTTTGAAGTCTTCAGCGAGACTATACCTAGAACTGTCTGGAGTCAGGAGTTCGTCGATTAAAACAATTTCTCCGTCCAGGAAGCCGAACTCGAACTTGGTGTCGAAGAGGATGACACCACGGTCGCTGGCGATCCGCATGGCTTCGGCGAAAATCTCCAGGGTGGAGTCTTTGATCTTCTGCGCGGTTTCTTTCCCAGCGATCTCGCAGGCTCCCTCGAAAGAGATGTTTTCGTCATGTCCCTCTTCCGCTTTGGTGGAAGGAGTAAAGATTGGACCCCCCGGGATTTCATCCCCCTGAACCATTCCGGAGGGGAGGTCGATCCCGCAAACCTTTCCGGATTTTTGGTATTCCTTCCATCCCGAACCGACGAGCCGCCCGCGCGCGATGCATTCCACCATGATCGGTTCGGATTTTCTTACCACACAGGTCCGGGGAAGCAGTTCTTCTTTTCTGGCCGCGAGCGCCTCGGGCCATTCCGCGCTTTCATCCGCTACAAGATGGTTCGGAACTTTGTTACGGAAGTGTTCGAACCACCAACGTGACATAGCGGTGAGGATTTTTCCTTTGTCTGTGATCGGCGTCGGCATGATGACATCGTACGCCGAGATGCGGTCGGTCGCGATAAACAGGAGTTTGTCGCCGAGATCGTAGACATCTCTGACCTTGCCACGTTTCAGTAGCGGCACTTCAGTTATGTTGGTTTCAAGGATTCCGTTCGCGCCCACTCGATTACCCTCCGCGAAAAAAAGAATGTAATAAAGAAACCGGCGGGGGATGGTCCCCCGCCTGGTCTTGAATTCAATGTAGAGAGATTATTCCAATCCCGCTCGGCGAAACAAGGCGTCCACACTGACCAGGTACTGGTTCTGGTCGAAGAGTTGGTCAAGCGCCTTTTTTTCGAGTCTTTTCTTGACCTCGGGGTCGCGTCGGATCAGGTTTCGGAAATCCTTCCCCTCATCCCAGGCGCGCATCGCCTGCTTCTGAACGATGCGGTAAGCTTTCTCGCGAGTCATGCCGCTCTCGGCCAAGGCGAGGAGCACCTTTTGGGAATAGATCAGACCACGGTTCAAATCGATGTTGGCCTGCATGTTCTTGGGATAGACCTTGAGGTTTTCGACCAGACGAGTCATTCGTGAAAGAATGTAATCGGTCAGAATGCAGGAGTCAGGAAGGATGACCCGTTCGACCGACGAATGAGTGATATCCCGTTCGTGCCAGAGGGCGACATTCTCTAGGGCCGCGATCGAATTTGACCGGATAACCCGCGCGAGGCCGGTAATTTGTTCGGCGGTGATCGGGTTCTTTTTGTGAGGCATCGCCGAAGAGCCTTTTTGTTTAGATCCAAAGGATTCTTCGACTTCAAGGATCTCGGTTCTCTGAAGGTTGCGAATTTCGACCGCGAATTTCTCCAGGCTGGAGGCGAAGGAAGCGAGTGCGCTCATGAAAAAGCCATGACGGTCCCTCTGAATGATCTGGGTGCTGACCGCGGCGGTCTTCAATCCCAGGAGTGCGAGCGCCTCTTCCTCGATATCGGGTGGAAGATAGGCACAGGTTCCCACAGCGCCACTGATCTGACCGTACGAGATCTGTTCCTTGGCCAGTTCCAGGCGAGCCACCGCCCTTTGTACCTCGCAATACCACACACCCATCTTGAGTCCGAATGTTGTGGGCTCGGCATGGATGCCATGAGATCGGCCCATGCATGGAGTGTATTTATGAGCGAGCGCCTGTTTCTTGATGGCCTCGAGCAGCGCAGGGACACCATCCAGAATTTGGTCGATCGCTTCTGAGAGATTAATGGCAAGCGCGGTGTCGAGCACATCGCTGGAGGTCATGCCGATATGGATGTGGCGGGAATCCGGTCCGACATTCTCGGCCACCGCAGTCAGGAACGCGATGACATCGTGTTTGACCTCTTCTTCGATTTCGAGAATGCGTTTGACGGAAAACTTGGATTTCTTTCGGATGTTGTCCCAGGCTTTTTTAGAAATCTCGCCGCGCCGGTGTCGTACCTCGCAGACCGCCAACTCGACTTTGAGCCATGTCCGAAACTTGTGCTGGTCCGTCCAGAGACGCGACATCTCTGGACGGGAATAACGTGGGATCATCCCCTAGCCCATCCCAGACCCATAGTTCTGTTCCGATCCGATACTCGGACGTGAGACATCGAAAAACCTTCAATTCCTTTTTTTGAATTCGTTCCCCTCAAAACGAAAAAAGGAACTGAAACTTCTTCTAGTTCTTTCTGTCCTAATGGCCGCGTTGGAGTGAAGCCAGATGCGGAGCAGAAGCGAGGGTGCTAATTTATGTCTCTTTTCGTTTTTGTCAAGACTCGATTCAATCTCACTCAACTTAAACTGAACATGAGTTTCATCTTTTCCAAACAATAATCGATCAGACAAAAAGGAACTCCTATGAGACATTGGAGTTGAGATGAAATGCTTCATTCACATTCTCTGAAGACATACCTTCGCTAGATACTCAAGGAGAGTTTGAGAAACCACATTTTGACAAAGATCGGTATTCCAAGTCTGACACCTTGATCTTGTTTTCGAGTTTCAAACCTCCTACAAGATAGTGCATGAATCTGAAAGCGGCCTTTTTCGATTTCGATGGGTTAATGGTGGACACTGAATCCCATGAATACCAAGCCTGGAAGGTCATCTTCGAGGGGTATGGGGCGGATCTTCCTCTTGAAGATTGGTCGATCTGTATCGGCACACTCGACCATGATTTCGATACGGTCACTTACCTATCCGAACGGACACGCGAGATTCTGGATCGCGAGGCTCTGATCGAGCGACACCGCAACCATTATTTTGAAGGGGCCTTTGCGGCGCCACTGATGGCGGGGCTGAAGGAGCGTTTGGCGGAGGCCGACGAACTGGGGATCCGTAAAGCAGTCGTTTCCAGTTCGACCCTGGATTGGGTGGGGCGACATCTGGAACTTCGCAATCTGTCAGGCGCCTTCGATCTGATTCAGACCTCTGA
>JAJDBZ010000633.1 GCA_029261095.1 Candidatus Omnitrophota bacterium
CGCGGTGACAGCGTGTGAGTTCGGCGTCCTTCCCCACACGGTTTTCTTGCCGAACACGACGCGCGGTTGCAGCCTCGCGACCGTCGTCTACGAGGATGAGGCAATGTACAACGGCATTCTGTTCGCAAGCTACGAAGTGACACAAATACTCACGCAGCCGCTGTACGGCATGCTCATGAAGAGGAGTCGGTGCGTCGGACGCTTGACATGCATTCCGCCGTCTTGTAGAATCGCGCCGCGGACAGTGGTGCTGCTGGTGATGCCGTTGTTGTGCGTGACGACTCTATTGTTTGCCGTGTGCAGCACGTACGGCGCCCTGTTGACGGCGCGCTCGCTGCAGGTGCCATTCGATTGCATGCGGAGGCGCATCTTTCATGCGACCCCGTAGGGATTCGTTGGAGCGGGCGTCAACATTTGCTGTCTGTCACTCATGTCGGATCGCTTCAGCGGCGACACCCGATTGTCCGTCTTCTCTCTGTCCGCCATGTGCAACCTGATGACCACGCGGACGATTGCGTGTTTCGCGGGTGAGTGTTGTCAATCGCGCGAACGTCATCCAGGTGGCCTGTACGACGCGTACGGCAAGACGACCTCGTTCCTGGCGCTCACGTGCGCAGCCGCAGTGATCAACGTCGCGTGGCTGACGCTGAGAGCGCTCGAAAGATGGCTCATATCGGCAGACGAGCGTGTCAATCAAGAGTCATCAGCACTACTCCCGGGCGAGAAGGATTGCTGTGAGGAGAAGACGTACAGCGAAATTGAGGATCTTGCCCGACAGGGTCTCGTGGTCACGTCACACGAGTGTGTTTGGGTGGTGGCACATTCACCATATCCACGATCGCAGAGCGGTTTCCTATCGAACTCTGCTCACGTCCGTCACGCCGCTCATGCTGCTTCTCGTGCAAGGGTTGACATTCCTACCGTATCAGATGATGTCGGCACTCTTGTCGAATCGCATGCACGACGTTGCGCCGGGCGCCACACAACAGTGAGGGGCATAGCCGTGCACCCTTCCTTTGCAGACAAGTCGGGTACCTGCTGCCATTGGCAATGGTTGGGGCGGCGATCGCGTGGCTCGTCTTGCACCATGTCACTCGCCAGCCGGGGTACTGTCACTCGTTGGCGAACATGGCCGTCATCGGGTTCCACGCGCTCGCTTGTGGCATTGCGGCCGTCGCGAGTAGTTTTCCGCAGGTGCCCATTGTGCGGAGTGATGCTCGCACGTCAGATGTGGATGGCGCTCTCGTTGATGGAGGCGGCGCACTTCACCTCGTTCGTCGCCAACTGGGGCATGATGAGCGACTACGTGAATGAGCGATGTGCATCCAACAACTCTGTCACTGCCAACTCTCTCATATTTGTCTCCGACAACGTTGGCGCCATTGTCGGCCTTGTCGGTGGCGGTCTTGCTGTTCAGGTGGCCATCTCACAGCTGTTGGCGGACGGGACACTTGCAGTCGTTCGGCTACACGTCGGCATGGCTAGGCGTATGCGCTGCGTACGTCTTCGTCGCGGGCGCCATGACATTCTGGGTGCGGTACGAGCGAAGACAACCAATACCATTGTGACCGCTATCGTGCTCTTGGACCGTCAAGCTTTCATTTACTCGAAAAAGACCCGCGGACACCGAAATGGAGAACAAACTGGGGGGAGACTTTGGTATCGCGGTGATTTCGTGCTGTTTCGATGAAGTGCCACCTTGAAACATGTCCAACTCAGTCGTGTCTATGCGTAATTCTAGATTGGTCTACTGCGTGCTGGCGCCCTAGTTGTACTCGATTCGTTGGTGCGCCCGCAGTCGTGGGACGTGACCGATGGTTTCCTTTGGAGAGCCTTGCGCCTCTGCGGTCGAACCGCATGCGGCGTGCGCGTTCGCCAACACCATCCGCGTGCCGATCCACGATCCCTCGCTCGTCCACTGCAATCGTGCGGCACTGCACCCTCAAAGAGTGTATGATTGATCGAGCTACGAGGGGTGTTCCCTAAGTACGTGCACTTTTAAAAATACGGTCACTTTTAGTGGAACTAAAAATCCAGCCTAAAATTTACTTTTTAAGCTGGAATCAGGCGAGCAGAATGGTTTTTTAAAATTTATTCTAGCTGGTCTGGTTCTTCCGCAGCGACGTGATTGCAGTCGGAGCCCAAGGCCACTCAAACGCAATACAGTCATGAAGACCAGCATTACCGCAAATAAATCCCAAAAAACTCAGTGAGTTAGAACTCGACCTGGCAAACATTTTGGCATAAGCCGATTTATTTTTCGTCGCGAGGATTTTTAGATACACCTGTTTTTGTGCCGAAATAGAGGCTGTTTATTTGCCTTTTCAGTGAGTTTTGATTTACGGCTCCAAACGCTTGGAGCAAAATAAATGTGAATTGTTTTCGATAGTCGTGGGCGCCAATTGCAATGACGTCGTTGCAGAAGAACCAGACCAGCCAGAATAAATTTTAAAAAACCATTCTGCTCGCATGATTCCAACTTTAAAAAAAGTAAATTTTCAGTTGGATTTTTAGCTCCACTAGTAGTGACCGCATTTTTAAAAGTGCACGTACTTAGGGAACACCCCTCGTATCTGTACAGCATACGAGGTGAGAGTCTGGTGAGTAAAGAACACGGTA
>JAJDBZ010000634.1 GCA_029261095.1 Candidatus Omnitrophota bacterium
CGTCCGATCAAGTGAATGTATGACGACTTCGACTACTGGTTCGGACATCCACTGTGCGAGTCCCGCCACTGGGGTCCCTGGTGGTTCTACCTCGCTCGATTGGTCATTTATGAGTTTGCTTTCCTCATCGTCGGATTCTTCGGAACTCTATTGGCAATAGGGTGGATTCTATTCAAGAAATATGTGCCCGGTGCATGCGATGCCAATACAGGGCCGGATTGTGGATGCGGACCTTTTAATGCCCTGATGGCATTCATCCTCTGGTCCACATTCTTCAACACCTATATCTATGGAAAACTCCATGAGAAAGCCCCATGGCTGGCATTTCATCAAGCTCTTCCTTGGGCTCTCCTAGCGGGCGGGTTGGTCGGTTGGGCTTTCTTCACATGGCGTGCGAGATGGACTCGGGCTCTTCTTCTCCTGGTTCTGGTTCCATTGACGGCGCTTGAAGTCAAAGCCCATCTTCAGGTCAACCACATTCACGCTGATAACAACGCCGAGTTGGTTTCTCAACAACAGGCTAACCGGGATATTCGTGACATGGTGAAACTGGTCGACCATTGGGCCGCAGAAACAGGTTTGTACGAAGAGTTCACAATCGCAAGCGAGGATGAAGTCGAGTGGCCCTTCCCCTGGTACTTTCGACACTACAAGAACTATAAAGTCAAGACTGCAGACCCCAAAGCAATGGTTCAGTTTGGCGACGATTCAACCTTTCAGGAAATGCGCGCCAAACTCGGCGACGATTTTGTATGGCGGAAGTATCTGCACCGAAGCGCCTGGATCGAAAACTCGATGGGGTCTTCCGATCTGCCGGGCGGAACCGATCTGAGCGACAATATCAGTGCTTACCTCAACGATGACAAGTTCAAAAACAAGAGTTTTCGGTGGCTCTTTTGGAATTACTTTTTTCATCGGGAGCGATGGAGCGACATCAATCCGAAGTACGGCTACGCTTATTTCAAAAAAGAGAGGATGCCGACCCTCGAGCCGATCGATCTCCCGGATGGCACTCTGGATCGTCCACGTCCTTTGTCTCCAGAAGTCAGTTTGGCTGGACCCAAGGGCGCCGATACACGGTTCAGTCTCCCGAGGGGGATCTCTGAAGATCCCACCGGCAACCTTCACCTCGTGGATAGTTTGAACGGTCGAGTGGTGGTTCTCGATTCCACCGGAACGATGGTTCGAACCTATGGGTCTCCTGGAGGCGGCAAGGGGCAGTTCAAAGTCGATGGCGCCTGGGGACCCAGCAGCGTGTCCCTCGATTCGGAGGGGAACTCCTATGTCACCGACACTTGGAACAATCGTATCATTAAGTTCGATCGCGAAGGAAACTCCGTTCTCTCATGGGGAAATCCGGGGAATGTGGACCTTCCCTATCCCAATCTGTTTTTCTTCCCTCGCGCGGTCACTGTGGGGCCTGATGGATTGGTTTATGTCGCGGACACCGGTCATCACGATATCAAGGTGTTCGATGGCGAAGGAAAGAAAGTGCGCACCATCGGCGAACGCGGAATCTCCAAAGGACAATTCGATGAACCGGTTGGACTCAAGTTCGGGCCTGATGGAAACCTGTATGTCTGCGACACCGGCAACGAGCGGATTCAGATTTTTCGTCCGAACGGGAGTTTCAAGGATCTGATCCTCGTCCCCGGATGGAATCAGGATAAGGTGGGGATGGAGCCCTTCATCGATTTCTTGCCCGATGAAAGAATTGTTGTGACCCTATCCAAAAAGAAAATGTTCCGTGTGTATTCCCCTGATGGTGAATCGGCCAAGAATTTCAGCGTGCAAAACAGCGAACCGATCGGCGTTTTCGTCGACTCAGACGGAAAGGTCTGGCTTGGCGATCGGATTCGAAGTCAGGTCTATCGTGTGAGTGTGCCTTGATTTCAGAATGTTCGGTGAGGTCGATCCATTCGTATCTGGTTGTCAGTTGACAACCAGATAGTTTTTGAACTACGCTACCTTGATGGGGAATTCTATCAGTGACTCGGAAAAGACATCCAAAGAAGGATGTGGAAGCTGCTCTTCGTCATGCAGAAGGCCAAGGGTGGCGGGTCGAAATCGGTGGGGGTCATGCGTGGGGGAAGATTTATTGTCCCTACAATGATGAGACTTGTCGAAACGGGGAATTCTGCATCGCCCGCGTTTGGAGCACTCCCAAGAACCCGAGTGCTCACGCAGACCAGATTAGAAGGGTTGTGGAGAATTGCACCGGGCAAAGAGAGGAAGACAGAGAGGTGTGACAGATGAAGGAATATGAATTCACATTGAAGTTCAGCCTTCCGTATCCCTCCCAAGATCCCGACTCGTATATTGACCGTCTTGCGGAGGAAGGTTGTGAGGACGCAGTGGTAGGTGTAGGTCGAAAAGGTCGAATTTCTCTCCAATTCGACCGCGAGGCCAACGATGCGTTCGCTGCCATCTTAAGTGCCCTCAAGGATGTGAGGAGAGCCATCCCGGATGCTCGGTTCATTGGATCGGAGCCGGATCTGGTTGGTCTTTCCGACATCGCGGAAATCATGGGATTCTCTCGGCAAAATATGCGCAAGATTATGCTGAAAGATAAAGACAGATTTCCTCCACCCATCTATGATGGTAATCCGTCACTCTGGCATCTTTCCAGTTTGTTGACGTGGCTCAAGGAAGAAAACGGTTATCCTGTTGATGAGTCGCTAATCGAGTTGTCAAGAGGAACAATGTACCTGAATATCGTTAACGAAGCGGCTTCCTTAGATTCATCGACTAGTTCTGAACTCTCTTCGGTGCTAGCGTAAAACCCCTATGTTCCATTCATTTCGTTTTATCCTCATTCTCCTTTGTATTATCGAATTTCCATCGTTTTCCACCGAAACCAACACCGCCCGCATTCCCCAATACCCTCTCAAACAAGAACGTCGTATTTACACCGAGGAGCGAATGGCCGTGGCCCGCGCAAACATCGATCAATACGAACGTGCGAAGGGGATCGCTAATAAGGAAATCTTGCGCGCTTCGGAGTGGCTATCGTGGGAGGACAAAGACCTCTTCAATCTTATCCAACCCCCGAACATTTCACGCGCCTTCAATGTCGGGACCGAAGGTTGCCCCAAATGTGGGAAAGAGATCTTTGAAGTCGGCGGAACCTATCCCTGGAAACTCGATATCAAGAACCCGCTCAAGGTGGAATGTCCGATCTGCGGTGGAGTTTTTCCCGACGAGGATCACCCCGACCCCGGTCGAGGGTGGGTCGGCCCGACCGGTCACAAGTACTGGTTCATCGGTTACGCGAACCACTGGAACCTTTACGAGAAACTCTTACCCGGGATCCGATACCTCGCGCGCGCTTATCTTCTCACCGGTGACCCAAAATATTCCCACAAGTCGGCGGTCCTCCTCTACCGTGCGGCAGAGGTCTATCCCGGGATGGATTACCATGTCCAGTCCCGCTATGGAGAACTCCAAGAGAAGAACGGGGCCCGATACGAAGGGAAGTTTGTCAACAAGATCTGGGAGACCGGTGTGCTTCACATGCTCTCCGAATCCTACGATTCGATCTGGGAAACCATCGACGATGATGAGGAACTCCAAGCCCTTGTCGGTAAAACAGGAGAGGAGATCCGTGGGTTCATCGAAGCGAATCTTCTCGAAGAGGGGATCGAGGCGGTCTTCGATAAGAGGATCAGCGGCAATTACGGCATGCATCAGCGAGCGCTCATTTACGCCGCGTTGTCCCGCGACCAGGGACCGGTTGATGAATGGCTCGATTCGGTGGTGGATGGCATTCACCCGGATATTCGCCACATTGGTCTGGAATACGCGCTCTACAACCTGGTCTACCAAGACGGAGTCCCTTATGAGACCTCTCCCGGGTATAATTTTTCCTGGATTCGTAACATTTCGGAGATCGCTCAGACTCTGAACTGGGCGGGGCGAAACATGTTCGAGAACCCCAAAATGAAAACCCTCTATGAGGGTGTTCTCGATGTGGTCCAATGCGGTCAACACACCCCTTCTTTGGGAGATAGTGGGAATGTGTGGCGTGGATTAGTCGGGCAGGACGCCTATACATTCCAGGCGGCATACCGAGCGTACAGCGATGAGCGGTATCGCGGGTTCCTCGAAAAATTTGGCGCAACTGGGGAGTCGGGCTTTACCACCTTCGAGACTCTCTTCTACCCCTCGATCGAACCGACTACCGAAACACTCCAACCTCAAGAACCTCGACTTCTCGATGGTTATGGTATGGCGATATTGAATAACGCGTCGGATACGATTTCGATGTCCCTCTATTACGGTTACAAAGGGGGACATGGCCACTATGACCGCCTTCATTTCGAAATCTTCGCCAATGGTTGGCCGATGACTCCCGATCTCGGGTACCCGGATTTCATGAACGCTTATGTCCCCGGCATCTTCAGCTGGTCGAAGAACACGATCGCCCACAACACGGTGACTGTCGATGCGGGCCGCCAGGTGAACAACGAAAGAGGGATTGTGAATTCATTCGTTGGATCGGATCGAGTCCGGCTGGTCGAAGTCGATGCACCCGCCACCTACCCCCAATGCGAGACCTATCGCCGTCTCCTGCTCATGGTTGATGTCGATGGAGAGAATTCCTACTTCGTCGACTTCTTTACCGTCGAGGGTGGCGATCAACATGACTACAGCCTCCACGGTCCACCCGGCGAGTTCGAATCAATCGGCGGAGAATGGACCGAACCGGCCTCTGGAACCCTGGCGGGAGCCACTGTGGAGGTGGGCGAACTCTATGACGATCCAATGATGGGGGCCGAAGGATACTCAGGAAGTTTTGCGGGTTATATGGGCAGCGGCTTCCAACATTTCATTCATCCGCAACGGCTTCTATCGGGGGATGTCATCGCCGAGTATCGTCACAAAAAGGACGACAGCGCCCGCATTCGCATCCGAATCCTTCCCACTCAAGACCAGGAGATTATTCTTGCGGATGCTCAGGTTTCTCCGGTGAAACACAAGGATCTCATCAAGTATGTGATCGCGAGACGGGAAGGGAAGGACCTGAAGAGCCACTTCATCAGTGTCTTCGAACCCTACGCGGGGGAGTCGTTTATTGAATCAGTGACTTTGGAGAAGACCGATCCAGACTATGCCTTCTTTACCCTTCGAGTAAAAAAACATGATGGGTCTATCGATGAAATTCAATTTAGCCCTAATCCCATACCCTACGAAAAAGCGAAGTTACCTTCCCAAGTTCTATTGGTGAAACTTGGGATTGATGATGATTCCACTGGCGTCTATGACTCTTTTCATCGACTTTCTTTATCGGAGCGACCTTCAAAAAGAGAGGGGTTAGAGATTCGCAATGTCCCCAATCGAGCGGAAATTAAGACTTTCCAACCCGACGATGGAACTGCAGTTATCGAAGGACTCGATCTAAAATGGAGCGATCCGACTCTATCTGGTAATTATTTGAGAGCGATAAAAGCGAAAGGTATCGACACAGTTCGGGTAAATGAAGTTCAAGAATCAGATGGAACTGACAGAATAGTCCGATTTGCTGGCGACCTTCGTGTCGGCAAACCTCATATTACTTCTGTCTCCGGAACCCGAGTCATCACCGACGCCCTATTCGAATTCGGACCCACCTACCGTGGGTGTTTCCTGACCGACCAGAACTTCACCGATTATTTCGAGATCGAAGACGCGGGAAGAGGATTCATCGAGTTGGTCGAACCCCTGCCGGAGGGGCACCCACTGAAAATCGGAGAGGATGCCTGGGTGGTTTTACTCGCACCCAAGCAAACTGTATTGTCCCTCCCGTCATTCAACACTTCAAAACCGGTGAGATTTCGGCAGAATCAAGAGTGAGGTGACAGGATGATGTTAAGGACTTATATCGATCAGGTGATGAAGAAAGCCCACTATGAAATCATCGACCAAAAAGGCGCGCCTTTCTCTTATTAGGTTAGCGAATCTCATCCAAATTCCATCGGAAGAAACTGAGCGACAAAGCGGAAGTCGAAGAGGGCCCTGCGTGATCTGCGTGTTTTGGCGGGACAGTCTTGGATTACGGAGATGATGTAGAAATGTTGGCGGCCTTATCCAGGACCTCCGAGGCCCATTGGTTGAGGCTCTTTCCATGCACCTGAGCCGCTGTCGCCACCGCCGCATGAACATCCGGTGAAACCTCCAAGACAAGCTGACCCGAAAAGGGTTGTTCGGCAGACCTCCCAGTCTTTTCACTGATGGCCAAATAATTCTCCACAGCCTCATGAAAAGCCGTTTCTAGATTATCTACCGTGCTTCCATGGAATCCGACAATGTCCTTGATCCCCGCGAGATGACCGACGAAAATTCGGTCCTCCTCGTCGAATTCGATTCGGGCGACATAGCCCTTATACTTCATCCTATTCATGGCGCGGCACCCGATTGTTTCAAGATTTCTAGATCGTCCTCCTATTGTTCACCGCGACTCATGATACCGCGTTCCGGCAAGGTGTCGCAACCATCGACAAAGAGAAACTTCTCCACCCTACAAACCCCCACCCCTCCCGCCGATAATGGATAAGAATATCTTTCTTAATCGCGGAGGAGATCACGGATGAACACCATAAAAATCGGCGAACGCACGATCGGCCCGGAGAACCCCGCCTACATCATCGCCGAGATCGGGCTCAACCATAACGGTCAGCTCCATCTTGCGAAGGCGATGGTCGATATCGCTAAACAGACCGGGGCCGATGCGGTCAAGTTTCAAAAACGAAGCCTGAAGGACCTCTACCAGAAGAAGGTTCTTGACGATCCTAAGCAGGGAGAAAAAGGCCTCCAATACATTCTCCCCTTCATCCGTGATTTCGAACTCTCCGACTCGGATTTCTGTGATATCTCCGATTACTGCCGCAGCCAAGAGATCACCTTTATGTGCACCCCCTGGGATCGCCCCAGCTCGGATTTCCTCTCGGCTATCGGTGTCCCGGCTTTCAAGGTCGCCAGCGCCGACCTGACCAATTTCGACCTGCTCGAATACCTCGCCCAAAAAGGGCGGCCGATCATGCTCTCCACCGGGATGAGCACCGAGAGCGAGATCGAGGCGACTTACCAATTCATGAAAGCATCCGGCGTCCCGTTCGCACTGCTCCACTGCAACAGCACCTACCCCGCCCCATTTCGAAACATCAACCTTCGCTACCTCCAAACACTCCAAGAAAAATACGATGTCCCGATCGGTTACAGCGGTCACGAGTAAGGGATCTCTGTCTCGGTGGTCGCCGCCTCCATGGGGGCCGCCATCATCGAGCGCCACCTCACCATGGACCGCACCCTGCGCGGCCCCGATCATGCTTCCTCCCTCGAACCCCAGGGCTTTGGCCGAATGGTTCGCGACATCCGCAATGTCGAGGAGGCGATGGGTGAGCCGAAGAAATGGATGACACGCGGCGAGATGATGAACCGGACAGTCCTGGGGAAATCGTTGGTCGCGACTCAGGATATCCCCAAAGGGACAGTCCTTGCCCGCAACATGATGACCTCTAAATCCCCCGGGAAAGGGATCTCTCCCCAACGCATCCCCGACCTGGTCGGCAAGGAGACGATTCGTGAGATCAAGGCGGACGAAGAATTCAACGAAAGAGACCTTGGCGCCGCGGAAACCCAGCGCCAGAAGGAACTCCCCGAGGGATTCAACTGGGGAGTCATTGTCCGGTTCGGAGACATGGACACCATTGTCCACCCGGATCTCGCCTCGGTCGAATTTCATCTCTCTGACCGCGATCTGAAGGGCGGTTTGCCTGAGAATTTTGGAACCTACCAACAAGAGGTGGTTCTTCACATGCCCGAGTATTGGGGGAACATCCTTCTCGATGGGTGCACGACTCACCCGGAAACTCTCTCCACCACGCGCGAAGTCTGGATCCAACTCGCCGAACTCGGTCGAAAGATCAAGCCGCACTTCGCGGGGAACAAAGACAAGCCGGTCAAGTTGGTGATCCACGGTGGCGGGTGGAGTCAGGTCATGCCGATGGAGTATGACAAACGCTGGCCGCTCTATGAAAGGCTGGTCGACTCCCTCGCCCAGATCGACCAGACCGATGTGGAGGTCCTGGTCGAAAACATGCCGCCGCTCCCTTGGTTTTTCTCGGAGGAGTGGTTCAGCAACCTCTTCATGGACGCCGACCTGATCGAACGATTCGTCAAAGAAAGCGGCTATGGCACCGTGTTCGACACCTCCCACGCGGCTCTTTATTGCAATTACGCGGGCATCGACCAAACCGAATACATGGAGCGGATGATTCCCCATGTCCGTTACCTGCATGTCTCCGATGGTTTAGGTGTCGATGGCGAGGGTCTCCAGATCGGAGAAGGGACGATCGATTTCAAACCCCTCGGCAAACACGCCAAAGAAAAAGATCTCATCGTCGCGACCGAAATCTGGCAAGGCCACAAATACGGCGGCGAGGGATTCTATACGGCCATCGAAAGGCTGGCGGAGATTTGGGGTTGAAACAATCCTCCCCCTCGGTTTGAATCATTGGAAACCATGGAAGCAAGAACTGCATGACAACTCAACCCGCTTTTTTGTTCTTTGTCCTCACCCTTTCGCTCATCACCTCCCGCCTCTCTACCGCTGGGGATCTCCCCCTCAACAATCCAACCATCATCCAACTCGGTGTCCAGAATGTCGGCACCACGGTGATCGGTCACCTGGAGGGCCGCGCTCTCTTTCTCACCCAAGGGTTTCTCAAAACCAAGGCGGGAGAGGTTCCCGCGCTTGAATGCCGTGACCCAAAAGGGACGCTCGTTTGGAGAGTCCAAGGAGAGAAACCGGACTACCTGATGGGGGAATACCTTCAATGGATCGATCCGGGAGGGAAAGTCGAACCGATGGTCCTGTGGACCTTCTTCCCGAACCCGAAGGGAGGGGAAGGACTCGAGAACGAAGGCGGCCTCTACCGAATTCGCGATGGAAAACTGGTTCACCGTTTCCCCAAGGCGAGCAACAACGCCTCGTTCCCCCTAGACCTCGCATCCGGCGGTCAGGATCTCCTCTACTCTGGACAGCAATTCATCCAGCGGTTCGACCTCGAAAAAATGCAGACGCGCTGGGAGTACAACGACCGCATCAACTTCTGCTGGGGGTACCCAGCACAAGTCCCCGAGATTTCCGGAATCGCCTGGGGGAGCGAATACAACCTCCCCGATGGAGAGTCTTCCTCATTGGTCGCGATCGATCTGAAGGGGAACGAATTGTGGAAGGTCGATGGCATCCGTGAGGACCTCGGATCGACTCCTCTGTTCCTTGCGGACATCGATTCCGATGGGACCTCGGAACTGGTCAAGAACGGTCTCGACCTGGTTGGAAGGAACCGCCTCCCCCACAATAACATTCATATCCTCAGTCTCTCGGGAGAACTGATCCGAACAATTCCCTCGATGATGTATTCGAACGGGCTTGCTGACCTGGACGCCGATGACCACCTCGAAGCCTTCGGTGTGGTATCTCATCGCGATGGCGGGACCGAAGCGCTCAAACGGAAAGAGCTCCGCTGTGTGGATCTTGTGACGGGAAAAATCGAGTGGGAGATTCCTGTCCCCCGTGTCGGTCTTCCCGCCGCCAATGCCCTCGCCGCAGACCTTGATGGAGACGAAGACCTTGAGGTTATGATCGCGGATGGCAACCCGGTCTTTTATGGTCGCCTCGATGGCCCTGATTGGGGAAGCCTTTATGTGGTGAACAATCGGGGGGTGTTGGTTCAGACGGTGGAGTTTCCAAGTTGGGCAAGGCGCATCGCAATGTGCGATTGGGATCTGGATGGAATGAACGAATTGTTGGTCCAAGTCGATGGCGACCCCGCCAGTCTCTATCTCTTCGAAACGGTGGCCCCAGCGACGGTGACTGACTGGACCCTTCCCTTCGGGAGCCCGACCCACTGGGGAGCCGAGCACCACGAGCAGGAAATGCCTTCAGAAGAGTGAGCTAAGGAACCTCATCCCCAACTCTGTAGCATCTTCGCAAACGCCCGCATGAGCATAGAGCAAGCCTCAGTTCCTCGCCTGCGTTTGCCCCCTCTTCTTCTCCAGAAACATCACGACCGAATTGAGTTTCTGCTGTGTGTCTCGAAATGAACCGACAAGAGACTTGAGGAGCTCGTCGACTTGGGCCTGCCGAGGGTCGCGCTCTCTTAGAGGTGTCGCCTGGTGTGTCCCACTCGGGTGACCTTGGCTGGCTTGTTCACCCGATTTCCCAAATTTTACTGAAGGTGGATTCAAGTGGACAACCTTCTTCCCCCCAGATGAATACCCTGGAGTAATTGCCTCACGATGAGTTGGGATTCTTCTTGCTAGGCACAGCATCGCCTCTTTGTCAGGCGGCAACTTGAATTCAGAATTTCCCATCAATCGCAAATCGGCAATTAAAGAGGTTGGGTTGAAGGGTTTGGCCACATAGAAATCGGCACAAACTTCTGGCCCCTTCGTAAAAACCTCGTTCTCAGAAGTGCCAGTCATCAGAATCACTCGAGTGACCTGACGGGTCACGGGCTCTCCTTTGATCTTCTCGCAAAGTTCATAACCATTCATCCCCGGTATCGGAATCTCTGTAAGGACTGCACTCGGACGTTCGGATAAGCAACGGTGAAGTCCCTCATCCGCGTTTTTCACTGCGGACACATGGAATCCCGCTTTACCGAGGGTGTATTCTAGAGTCATTCGAATATCCGGATCAGGATCGACGACAACAATATTCTGATTGTTCTGCATGATGGCCTCCCAAAGATGGAGATTTCTAGCAAAAAAAAGAATGTGTGACAGTTATTATACACCCGCATGAGGCTGGTGTCATCTAAAATTCTGAAGAAGAGAAACTAAATCAAGCATCAATCTCTATGCTTCCCTCCACGTTCCCATGAACTACCGAGGAAATCTCACTATTCCCGAACAATTTGGACAAAAAAATTGCCCGGGCCTCCGAAGAGACCCAGGGCCTTTGGACAGATCTTGATTTTTTTTTGGACTAGCGATCAACCCTCTCTATGTATTCAATGACCGCGTTGAGTCGCGTCAGGGTTTCTTTGAACGAACCGGTTAACGACCCGAGAAGCGCATGGACTTCGTTCAGTTTGGCGGGAGGGGGTTCCATGACTGCCGTTTGAGTTCCTCCTCCTTGCCGAACCGCATCGGCGGATGAACGAACCCCATTTCGGCCACTGGCCGAAGGTGGATTGAGATGGACCGCCTTGCGATTCTCGGCCGAATAGCCTGGAGTCAAAGATTCCTTCCTCGTGGGCACACGTTTGGTAACCCGAAGACCCGACAGGCCCTCGACAGGGATATCCAAGTCATTCTCGAATAGGGCATATAGATCGGACGCGACATCGTTTGGGTTGACCGGTTTGGGAATGTAGTAATCCGCACATACCTGGGGTCCCTTCAAAAGGACCTCCGACTCCGATCGTGTCGTCATGATGACAAACCGCGTCGAATACCGGGTCACAGGATCGCCCTTTATTCGGGTGCAAAGATCGTAACCGTTGATACCGGAAACCATGATCTCCGAAATCACAACCCGAGGTCGTTCATCCAAGCAAATCCTTAATGCTTCATCACCAGTTTTAGCTGTGGTTACATCGAATCCAACCTTCCCCAAGAGGTACTCGAAGGACATACGGATATCGGGATCGTTATCTACAATAAGAAGAGACCGCGAGGAAAGCATTTGGTACCTCCTTCGACGAGTGAAGGTGTTTCGATAATGTTACAATGAATATACCATGTTAAACTGAATTTTATTTCACTTATTTTGACATTGCGACAGTTTAATCTCTAAGCCTATTAATATCAATGGGTTCAGGACTTAGAGTCGAGGGGGGATTGATGGGTATTACTGAAAGTAAGGCGATCTGGGAAGCAAAAGGAACAAATAGGTCTCTATTCTTCGATAACCTCAATATACTGTAGGATTGCATCCAACCGCTGACCAGTATCTTTAAGTGAATCACGCAAAGACCTGAGGAGCTCATGTACTTCCGATAGATTCATATCGGAAAGGGATTCGGCCGAAAAATCAGATCCGCCTTGCTCATGCGTGGATGGGGGAAGTGTTCCCACAGGTTGCGGCTGAGGGGGAGCGCCTCCCATATCGAAATTAAATTCCTCGTCTTCGCCGCTGTGCGCCTCATGTGCGACCGCGTGGCTTGTGTGTCCGACACTTTCCACTGCTGGCGCTGGGCCAGAAGAGGTTCCACCGTCTTGGGGCTCTATTTTTCTGGCCGAACGGAGTTTTTTGGCATCTCCAGGTGCAAGATGAAAATCCTGTTCGAACAAATAATAGAGGTCGGCTCCGACATCATTGGGGTCCACGGGTTTCGAAATATAATAATCGGCCCCTACCTCGGCCCCCTTCCTCTGGATTTCGGAGCCATCCCTCGCGCTGATGAAAATAATCTGAATGTCCTGTGTTGCCGGATCACCTTTGATTTTCTCGCAGGCTTCATACCCGTCCATACCAGGCAGCATAATATCGCAAAGAATCGCCCTCGGGTGGGTGTTCGCGAGCATTTCAATACCCTCTTCACAAGTCTTGGCGGTCAAGACTTGATAACCGATTTTCCCTAAAAAGTACTCAAGTGTCATTCTCAAATCAGGATCGTCTTCGATAATCAAGAGGCTTTTTGATTTTGACATAGCACCCTCCTTTAAGAGTGAATCCAGGAAATCGGAACCAAGTAAAAGAGTGTAACAGAAATGCTGTTTGATTTTCAACTTTCCCAATTTTTTTTTTTGAAAGCCCTAGTATGCGCGGATACCCACAAAGGGTTCTCGTACATCTGGCGATCGAACTATACGAAGAATCGCCCCGGTAACTCCGGGTCCCGCTCCAGGAGCAGCGGAGAGATAAATGGCTCCATCAGGTCCAGGAGTCATATCGATAAACCCCCATCCATTAATGGGCTTGAAATTAAAGATGTCAGGATGGCCAAGTAGGTAATAATTTCTCGTCACCTTAGTTTTTGGATCGGATGGGTCCTCTAGGTCCAGCACCCTTATCTCACCCTGTCCCCACTCACAGAATAAGACCCGATTCCGATACTCATCCGGCAGCGATCCTCCCGGATAAACACAGATTCCCGTTGGTGCTGTAACCCACACCGATTCGAAGACTGGATCCACAAAACGAGGATCCTCTCTTTTCCCCACCACCACCGGCCAACCGTGATTTCCGCCAACTCGAATTTGATTGACTTCGTCATAAGAATTGAATCCATTTTCGGTCATGTAAATCGTTTGACTCTTCGGGTGGAAACAGAAATCATAGGAATTCCGCAACCCGACGCATATATTTTGTGTTTCCCCCTCCCCTAGTTTGGGTGGGTTTTCTGGGTCGATCCAAAACAACCCGCCGCACCAGGTAGCCGGGTCCTGAGCCGGATCTCCAATCGATAGGTCGCCGGTAGGTTTGATACCCCCTCCATCGCCAAAAGAGATATACAGCAATTGTTCCGGAAGATCCGAAACGATGTTTGGACCAAAATGAAGACTATTAATGTTGTGCCACCGAGTCGATTCCAATTCACCTACCACGCAGTCCGGAAAATCCATCACTTTTTCCAACTGATCCCCTCGACCCGTACCGTCCTCCACGAACCGCGAGATACACCAAGTATCCTCCGCAGTGACATGCGACACATAGATCCTCGTTTCTGAACCTTCAGAGATGGGAGCAATTGCTAAACTCATCGCGCCCGCTTCATTACGATGGTAGGCGATCGGGACCGTGATGACTGGTTCGGTCTGAAGGACCCAATTTCTGTTAAAGACTCTGACAATTCCTGTCTCTCGATCTAGAAAAAACAAACGTCCATCCGGCGAAAATTCAATCGTGGTGGGGATCGACATTCCTCGCGCGATTACCTCAACATTGAGCCTCGGGTCGTTCGTCGGGTGAATCTCTATGGGAGTTTGCGACCAGACCGATGCCTGAATCGATACAATCAAAGAGATCCCCACTGCATGGATCAATGATTGGGCAATCGGCAATTTCACATCCCCCAAAGCGAATCGACGAATAATTTTAGATTTCCTTAGGAC
>JAJDBZ010000635.1 GCA_029261095.1 Candidatus Omnitrophota bacterium
CTCCCGATTCCCTTCGAGTAATCTGCATGCACAATTGACTGTTCAAAGATTCAATCGAGGTCGGCTTTTTCGAGTGGTTTTCCATGCCTGACTTTTGAAATCACCCTACATCTAATGGAGGCGAGTTCCGTGAAAGTTGGAGTCGTCGGAGGCACAGGAAACATTAGCGCCAGCTTCGTTCCACTCCTACTGGAGAAAGGGCATGAAGTGGTCTGTTTTAATCGTGGCAAGACTGGTGTTTCCCTTCCGGATACGAAGACCCTTGTCATTGACCGGCATGATCGAAGCACCTTTATCCAGTCTGCCAGGAAAGAGAAACTCGATGCGGCTATCGACATGATTTGTTTCAACCGCGAAGAAGCGGAGACCAGTCTCGAAGCATTTCGAGGTGTCTCGCATTTCGTCCAATGCTCAACTGTTTGTACCTACGGGATCCGATATCGTCGACTGCCAGTACCCGAGGATCACCCCCTGAATCCCCTCACTGATTATGGGCGAAACAAAGTCGAAGCGGATCATGTTTTCCTCGAGGCGTACCACAGGGAAGGATTCCCTCTCACCTTGATCAAACCCTCAACCACTTTCGGCCCGCTTATGGGGATTCCGCGACAGATCGCACTCGAACTTTCATTCATCGATCGTATCCGTAAAGGGAAACCGATCTTGGTGTGTGGGGATGGGACTGCGATTCACCAATTCCTGCATGTCAATGATGCCGCTCTCTGCTTCGCGAATTTGCTCGGCAAATCCCACTGTATCGGACAGACTTACAACTTGGTCAAACCGGACCTCACCACTTGGGAGGACTATCACCGGACGGTTATGAAGGTCCTCGGGAGGGAAGTAGAAATGATCGGAGTCCCTCTTTACCTCCTCGAATCACGGAATTCTCCTGGGATCGACATCTGCACAGAAATCTTTGCCCATAATTCCTATTTCAGTTGGGAAAAACTTTACCGGGACCTCCCAGAATTCCAACCCAAACTCTCGCTCGAACAAGGGGTGGGCGATGTCATCGCTTCTCTCGACCGAGAAGGTCGGATCCCCAATGCCGACACTCTCTCATGGGAAGACTCGATCATTCAGGAATACGGCTGCTGATCCAATTAACAAGAAGGCCCGCACTCTTGAAAAGTGCGGGCCTTCGTTACCTTTCTCGCTTCGATTCCTATGGGGTAAATCGCTAACATCACTCTCGCGGTGATTGGCAGCGACCACCTCTGCCTAGGTGATAGACTGTCCGTATTTCTAAGCGGCAATCACACCGTGAGGATCGATCACAAACTTCTTGGCCGCTCCCTTGTCGAAATCATTGTAACCGTCGGGTGCATCGTCCAAGGATATCACCGATACGTTGACCGCGTCGGCGATTTGAATTTTATCATGAAGGATTGCCTGCATGAGACCGCGGTGATACTTCATGACGGGACACTGACCCGTCGTAAAGTGGTGAGATTTCGCCCAGCCAAGCCCGATGCGTATGCTCAGGTTTCCGACCTTTGCATTTTCATCGACTCCGCCTGGGTCGCCCGTTACATAAAGTCCGGGAATACCGATACCGCCACCTGCACGGGTCACCTCCATGACTGAATTAAGAACCGTGGCGGGTTGTTCCTGTCCACAGCAACTCCCATGTCCACGTGCCTCAAATCCAACACAATCGACCGCTTGGTCGACCTCGGGCTCTCCAACAATCTGCTCTATCTGTTCGGCCAGGGTGGCGTCCTTAGTCAAATCGACTGTTTCGCATCCAAAACTACGAGCTTGGTCGAGGCGCTCGGAAATCATGTCTCCGACAATCACCACAGCCGCACCGAGCAAATGGCAGGATGCGGCGCAAGCGAGACCGACGGGTCCTCCGCCTGCCACATAAACCACTGAACCGGGTTGCACTCCGGCTGTCACAGCCCCGTGATAACCGGTCGGAAAGATGTCTGACAAAAGAGTCAGATCTTTGATCTTCGCCATGGCCTGCGCTCGATCCGGAAACTTGAGAAGGTTGAAATCGGCATAAGGGCAGAGAACGTATTCCGCTTGACCACCAACCCAGCCTCCCATGTCGACGTACCCATAAGCAGCGCCCGGACGGGCTGGGTTCACATTCAAGCAGATACCCGTCTTCCCTTCCTTACAGCTTCTGCAGCGACCACAAGCGATATTGAAGGGAACGGAGACGATATCTCCAACATCCAAGAACTCGACATCGCTTCCTTTCTCGACGATCTCGCCCGTGATTTCATGGCCCAATATGAGGCCTTCAGGGGCAGTTGTTCTACCTCGGACCATGTGCTGATCGCTTCCGCAAATGTTGGTGGAAACAATCTTCAGAATAACTCCATGCTCGCATTTCCGATTTCCTAAAGCGAGTTTAGGGTAGTCGATACTTTGGATTTCGACTTTACCCGGCTTGATGTATGCCACTCCACGATTTGATGCCATAGTTGTAAATCCTCCTTTATTCCAAATAAAGAGTCGGCTAATCCACTTAGAGGTGATTCATCATCATCAACAACTCAATGCAGGGAATCTAGCCATTCCTCCACTTCGTTGCAACAATTATTTTTCAACCCAAAAAAGGGAGGTTTTTCAGGATTGAAAATTATCGCCGTGGATCACATCAATATCGTGGTAAGCGACCTCGATAAAGCAGTCAGGTTTTATACTAAAGGACTGGGTCTATTGGAGAGGAAGAGAGCCCATTTAGAGGGTGATTGGATTGAGAAAATAGTAGGTCTCAAGGGAGTTACGGCGAAGGTCGTCTATGTGGAGGCGGATGGAGGGGCGCCCCGAATCGAACTATTGCAGTATGTTTCTCCCGAGGGTAGACCCCTTCCAGAGAGTTCTACTCCAAACACGCCTGGGCTTCGTCACATCGCGTTTCGAGTTTCAGATATTCACAAGATGGCTGCCAGAATTGAAGAATTTGGGGGGAAACTGTTTGGTGCTCCAGTAGTTGTGCCGAACGAGGTGATCCGGCATGACGCGGGGGAAAAGATCCTATGCTACTTTCTCGATCCAGAGGGGGTGCTTCTTGAATTAGCCGAATACCGCGGCGATTAGATTCCGAGGTTTTTCAACCCTGACTTTCTCTTCGCGATCAATGCTACCGCTCCCATCCCAAGCAATACCATCGAACTCGGCTCAGGAATCGTACCTCCCTCCCAGCGCATGTTGTCAATCAGGAATGCGCCTCCACCATGGGAATACACACGCACATGCTCGAATCCGTCAAGGTCTAGGATACCGGCAAATCGGGTGAGATCCCATGGCATTCCCCCGGTAAAGGTCAAAACCTGACCATTGACCTCAACTCTGAGAGATTGCATGGTCCCAACATAATTGAACCCAAGACGGGTAATCGGGTTGTCGAAGGTTACGTCAATCCAGCCGCCGTTCTGGCTGTCGTTGTTGAGATTGGACAACGCACCATATCCCCAACCTCCATTAGCAGGATCGTAATTACTTGTTCCGGCTCCGAAGAATCCCATGCTTGCCCACGAATCGAACACATCCCTTGGATAATCGGTGGCTGTGGCGCCACGGAAATCTCCCATACTGTTTGGTTTGTAGGGACTGGTGGTTGGTTGGGAACTACTATCGAAGGTCACTCGGAAATCATTATAGAATTCGGTTCGTATCCATTGACGATCTCGAAGGTCCTCGGTCGAACCATTGAACACCGTCCCATCGGTATCGGTATTGATCCTCTCGAAGTCGATCAGGTAATCGGCAATTTCAAAAATCGAATCGTTGGTTAGGGCAATAGGGGTCGCTTGGACATCCATCGAGGAGGTCAGGCCAATGATAAAACCAACGCCCATTACAATCGGGAGAAGGTTCCTCCTCATGGAGAACCTTGAATCTTCCGTGTCGTGCAAATGGTTGGGTAGAAAAAGATTCGGGAACACAATTCCACTTCCTCAAAGGTGCGTTCAGGTTCCCGTACCTCTATATCCGGAGGATAAGGGCGCCTGCATCACCGCTGACCTAGTTTTCGGAATACTTTAGTGACAGAAACTACACAAGAAACATTTCAATGAAAGTATCATAGACCTTGTGACTCCTCCCCGTCAAGGATTTCTTAATGAATTTCTTTCCTATAAATGTTTCCACCCAAGAAACTTAGGGTCATTTCTTTCATTTCCTCTTGCAACGAGAATTCTGACTCCAAGCGGTTGAAAAGGCCCCCAAGGTTTGACATGATAGTGATTGTAAGTGCAATGGTGCGAATACCAAGTCCCATCGCTCAGTGCGTTTTATTCAAAATGCCTATGAAACTCTCAGTTTTACACGTCGATATGGATGCCTTCTTCGCTGCAGTCGAAGTCCTGGATAACCCGTCATTAAGGGGGAAGCCCCTACTGGTAGGTGGTACCGGCAAGAGAGGTGTGGTCTCGACAGCCTCTTACGAGGCTCGAGAATTCGGCTGCCATTCGGCACAACCCATGGCAGTTGCGCTTAAAAAATGTCCACATGCTATCGTGGTTTCTCCACGTGGTGAGCGCTATCGTGAGAAATCTGAGCAAATTTTCGAGATCTTTTCCAATTATACCCCGTCAGTCGAACCTATTAGTGTGGATGAAGCGTTCTTGGACATCCAAGGGACCGAGCGACTCTTCGGGAGTCCTCTCCACATTGGAGAAGAAATCAAGGAATCTATCCTCGCTAACACCGGTCTCACCGCATCGGTGGGAATCGCTTCCAATAAGTTTCTTGCAAAACTCTCCTCCGATCTGGAAAAACCGGATGGAATGACTGTCATGGACCAGGAGCGATTTGACCACCAATTTCCCGGACTCCCTATTTCGAAGATTTGGGGTCTGGGCAAGGCCACCCTGATTCAGTTCGAGAAGGTGGGTGTCCGAACGATGGGGGATATGCGCAACCTTTCCAGGGAGTGGCTGGTTCGGCGGTTCGGTCTATCAGGAGAAGCCTTCTATAAACTCTGCCGCGGTATCGATGGTCGGGTAGTTACTCCCGATCACCGGGCGAAAAGCATCGGTCAGGAACAAACCTTCCGCGAGGATATTGCCAATCCAGAGACAGTTCGACATAACTTGCTTGGCGAAGTGGAACAAGTTGGATATCGTCTCCGTAAGCACAAACTGAAAGCGAAAAGAATAACCCTGAAGATCCGCTATGGAGATTTTCAAACGATTACGCGAGGCATGACACTTTCCCGACCCACCGATTCCACCCATATATTATGGGAAATGGCGAAGGAATTGTTCGACAAGTGGGTGGAATCCAACTTCTACCCGGTTCGGCTCATTGGCGCGACTGCGTCACATTTCGCGGATGAGGATGCTCAGCTGGAGATGTTTCCAGATCAATTCGCGGAGAAACGCCGACAGATGGATCTAGGTACGGACGCGATCCTCGAGAAATTTGGGAAGAACTCCATACGGAGAGGGGCTTCGATTCACAGGGGTGAACACCACCATACTGACCGAAGGAAGAATCCTGAATGAGGTTTATCCATACCGGCGATTGGCAAATCGGAATGAAAGCCGCTCATGTGGGAGGTGCTGGCGAGGTTGTTCGAAAAAGCCGACTCCAGACCCTTTCACGAATTCTGGAATTGGCCACTGAAAAGAGAATCGATTTCATCCTCGTGTCCGGAGACTCCTTTGAGGACAACGGAGTTGATCGAATCCTTGTACAGAAGGTAATCGATATTATCCGAATCTCGTCGATTCCCATCTACATCATTCCAGGAAACCACGATCCGCTCGTCCCGGGTTCGGTTTGGGATTACCCTTCCTGGCGTCAGGCGGACAACCTTCACATTCTCACGAAAGCCGAACCCCTTTCGATTCCCGGGGGAACCTTGTTTCCTTGTCCATTGTTTGAAAAACATTCGCGCAAAGATCCCACCGCCTGGATTCGAGGTGTGGATGGAGATGGAATCCGAGTTGGACTCGCCCATGGAACGGTCGAAGGCATTCCCCAAGACGAACCCGATTACCCGATTGCTCAGAACGCTGCCGAGCAGGGCGACCTCGACTATCTCGCCATCGGGCACTGGCACTCGACAGTCTTTTATGAAGATTCCTCTGCCCATATTCGTATGGCGTACTCAGGCACTCACGAGACCACCAAGTTCGGCGAAAGGGACAGCGGCAATATATTGTTGGTGGAGATCGCCGAGAAAGGGTCTCCCTCTAATGTCACGCCCTTTCGCACTGGTGCTCTCATGTGGACTCTTCTCGAAAAAGAATTCCGGAAGTCGGGGGATGTTTCCGCGCTGCTTGAGAATGTCGACGAAATTCCATCCCCCGACTCGACATTGATTCAGTTACACCTAACGGGGTTACTCCCTGCCGCCGAACACTCCGAACTCGTTCAATTGCGGCGGGTGCTCGAATCGAGATTCCTATACAGCCGACTCGAAACCGAAGGTTTGCGTCCTTCCCCCGAAGATGAGGATTGGGTGGCCGAACTTCCGATGGGGGTCCTACGGGAAACCGGGCGTCGGCTCAAAGATCTCGCAGACCCAGGTTATTCTGGGATACGCCCACAAGCCGCCAGCCCTGAAATCGCTTCGCGAGCTTTGCTGGAACTCTATGCGGTTGTCTCCGAGGTGGCGGAATGATTGTCCATCGCGTTTGGGTCGAAAACTGGCGATGTTTCATCGACTCGATCGAGGTCGGTCCGTTCACCGACCGCATCAATGTTCTTCACGCTCCCAACGCCACCGGAAAAACCACATTGTTTACCGCACTGTTGCGTGGACTCTTGGATGGCCACAAGGTCAAAGGTCAAAGCGTGGAGGAACTCCGGCCTTGGGGACGCGCGCTGCCACCTGCGGTCACAGTCGAGTTTTCTCACTCTGAGGCGCGTTATCGAGTTCGCAAACAGTTTTTGGATAGCCCCGCCTCGACACTCGAGCGATTCGAAGAAAACCGTTTCGTCAGATTGGCTGAGGGCGATGCCGCCGATCGGGAAACCCGAAATATGATTTCGAAAAACCCGCCCTCTAAAGGTCTTTCGAAACAGCAGAATTGGGGGATCGCACAAGTGCTGTGGGTCCCTCAAGGAGAACTTGGATACAAAGAACTTACAGGAGACCTCGTGGAAGACATCCGCGCCTCACTCGGGGCTCAGTTCTCGTCGGCCGGCGATGGGCCACACCAAAAGAGAATCGAGGAATTGTATCAGCAGTACTTCACTTCGGGTGGCAAATTGAAAACCGGAAAAGCGGCCCCCGAGTTGGCGATCCTCCGTGAGGAACTCGAACGAACCAAGGTCTGCCTGATCGAATCGGTTCGCGCGCAAACCGAGTTTGAGGAAGCCGCTCGATTGGTCGAAGACTTAAGAGCACGGCGAGCTCAGGCGAGAAGAGAAGCAGAATCCATTTCAGTCCGCCTCCAAGGCGCCCGAGAGCAAGCAAGAGTCTATCGGAGTTTGCTCGCTGAAAAGGAGACCCAACAGGAAAAAACCAAAACAGCGGAAGCTCAGTACCAGGCTTTCTCCGATCGGATCGAGAATCTGAGTCATGCACGAATCAGTGTGGAGGATTTCGAAAAGAAAATCCTCCGTTTGAGAGAGGAGATCCCCCAACGCGAGAAAGAAGTCCAAGCCCACGAGACCGATGCCGCGGCAGCCAAGGCGAATCTCGAAGATATTCGGAATGCTAGAAAAAAAGTGGACCTCGCCTCCGAACGGGCAGAGCGGGCGCGTGCGTATACCGAAACCGAGGAGTCGTTGCGACGGTTGAACACCACACTCGAACAAATCGCCCAACTCAAGGAAAGTCTGAATGATTACCGAATCGAAGGCGCGAAGATCCTCGCGCCCGATGCCACAAAACTTCGTGAAATTCGAGAAACTCTCCGGAAGATCGATGAGATGAAAGTGCGTATCGAAGCCTCGCTGATGCACCTGGAATTGGTCCCCGAGGAGGATTGTCGCATCCAAGTTCTTGAGGGTGAGGAGACCGGAGAGAAGAATTTGGTAGCGGATGTTCCTCACGAAGCGAAAGGTTCACCCGAGGTCGTGGTCCATATTGACGGATTTGGTCGTATTCGCTCAAGGGGCCCAATCGGGTCTGTCGAGGATTTTCGTGTGGAGAAATCGAAAGCCGAGAAAGTCCTCTCGGATCTAACACAACCGTTCGGAACTTCGAAACTTCACGACCTCGAACAACTTGCCGAAATCAAAGACCAGGCCGAGAAAAAAATTGCCGAACAGAAAGCCAAACTCTCGGCGCTGCTTTCAGGAAAGTCCTTCGACTCACTCCAGGAAGAACGGAACCGTCTCGAAGCGATCCTGAAGAACATTCTGAAGACCGAATCTGCTTGGAATAAAAAACCGCCCAACGCCGAATCACTCCGCGAACAGGCGGTCGAGACGAAACGCGATTTCATCCAACAAGTCGAGGCGGCAGAGGCGGAACGCGATTCGAAACAGACCGCACTCGCAGCCGCCTCCTCGCAGAAAAACTCTCTTTCCGAGAAATTTGATGAGGCCGAGAAACAGATCTTCGCGCTCAAGTCCCGCTTGGAAGAACTCTCCAAAGACGGCCTGAGCGATGAGGAACGAGACAAACAGAAACGGGAGGCTGCTCTCTCATGGGAGGCGGCCAAAGAGAAACTATCGCAGACCGACGAGGCGCTTGGTCAGTTTGAAGGTAACCCGGTTGACCTGATGGAGAAACTCGAACAACAGATCCAGACTGCGGATCAAGCCGCCACTCTTGCCCTGGAGAAGGAAAAGGAACACGAGGGCCGTCTACAACAACTCTCCGCAGCTGGCACTTATACCACCCTCGCCGAGACGGAGGAGAAAGTCTCGGATCTGGAAAGGAGGGTCGATGAAGAAACCCTGAGGATGGGCGCCATCCGCCTCCTTCACAACACCATGCGGGAGCACCACAACGAGGCGATGGACGCCGTGCTCAAACCGGTTGCCAGCCTCTCCTCACGTCATCTCGAACGAATCGCGGGGACACGATTCGGAAAACTGAAACTCGGAGAAACCTTTGAGCCCCAAGCTCTCATTCCGAAAGTCCTTGACACGGAAATCCCGCTTGAACACCTATCCGGCGGTGAAACTGAACAGGTCTACCTGGCCACCCGCCTCGCTCTGGCCGAGACTCTGGCGAAAGAGCAACGCCAGATGGTCGTCCTGGACGACATCCTCACCGCCACCGACACCGGCCGCCTCGCCCGCATCATGACCCTCCTCGAAGAAGCCGCCGACCGCCTGCAGATTCTAATCCTCACCTGTCATCCGGAGAGGTATGGGGGACTGAAGGACGCGAACTTTATCGATTTGGAGGAGTGTGTGGCGAAGGGGAGGGAAGGGTGAGGCAACAGCAGCAAAGGCCCCGGACCGAAAAGGCTTCCGTTCCTTCATTCCTGTCCTCCTCGCGAAAGCGGGGATCCAGGGCCGCGACTTTGCTGGTCCACGCCAATGGATTCCCAATCAAGTGGGGAATGACGGACCCTCCATGCTCCCTTTTCAAATGGCCAAAAGCAAATACTCAAATAGCCACAAAGACTACGGGGACACAGGCAACACCACACGAAAACCTATGGAGTAGTTCCGGGCGTCTGGGTATACTCCGCGACGCGCGGAAGACCGGCAGAGCCCCATGTGGTTATACCAGTCGCCGCCACGGACCACCAGGACGCCGGAAGTAGGGTTGGTACATAGGGGGTTATCTCGCGTTGCTCCGGGCTGGTTGTAGAAATCCACCTGCCACCAATCTTGACACCATTCATTCACGTTCCCATGCATGTCGAATAGCTTAAACGCATTCGACAACTTGCTCCCCACAGGCTGACTGGTTCTCGATGTGCTGTTTCCACACCACCACATGTATTGATCCGCCAATGCACACGACCCACACTGATCGTCGCAGGTATGATTATCGCCGAAAGAGAAACGACTTTGCGTCCCTGCGCGGCAGGCATATTCCCATTCGGCCTCGCTCGGCAACCGGAAGCCATTGCAACTGGTTTGAGATTCTAGCCGGTCCAGAAATCCATTGCTTGCGTTGATGTTGATCCAAGAGATATTGTAGATTGGGTAATTGTCACCCACACCACTATCAAGTTCTGCTGGGATGGTTCCCATGATGGACCTCCACTGTGCCTGCGTCACCTCCGTTTCGCCGATATAGAAATCGTTGGTGATGGTGACGGTGTGGACTGGGCCCTCGCCATAATTCGACCGCCCTCTCTCAGTCTCAGGCGAACCCATCTGAAAACTCCCCGCTGGGATCCGAACAAGCCTCATGGGCCGCGCGCCCTCGGGAAGGTTTGGAATATCCACAGTAATGATGTCGCGGAAATCAGTCTCAAACCCGGTTTCATCCCCCGCAAACACCTCCAACGCCACAGCCAGTTGATCCGGATAAAAGTAAGGTGACCCACTGAACGGTGGCATCAAATTATCCGGTTCCGAACGCGCCGCGCCGAAGGCAAAAACTCCGCCGAATTTGTCGAGGGTGTAAAAACCATTGCCGCAGCCGGCGGAGAATTCGAGATCGGCGAAGATGGAGGCGGCGTCGATGGCGATCGCCTCTTCGCCCTTCAGGGTGGTCGGTGGAAAACCGGCGGTGATGTAGGGCATCCCGACTGTGGTGATCATCTCGCTCGGGTCATTTGGGTCGCGGTTATTGGCGAAGAAGACCGGGTTGGAGGGTTGGTCGACCGGCACCGGGTGGATGCCGCCCCAGCCATCGAAGAGAACGACCCCCTCCTCGGTCGGATGAAGTTCCGCATCACGAGCGATGTCGAGGCCCTTGAAGAAAGGCCAGACATAGGCAGCGGGATCGAGCAATCGTTGCGGCGAGTTCTCAGGAAGCCCCATCGAAAAACCTGGTTCGATATCCTCCCCGTTGTTGTCGATCTGGTGATGCCCGCCCATGCTGTCGAGGATGACATACCCATCCGCGATGTTGTTTTCGTCCTCATCGATGACCACCAGGGAGACCGCTCGCAGGGTCGCCCCACCCGGAGCCTCCAACCCCGCCGCGCGCATCTCCGGTCCGATCGGCACATCCCACCCCAACCCAAACCGATCCGAGTTCGGAACCCTGACCGGGCCGCCATCCAAAGAGGACCCCGCGCGATAGATCCCTCCAAAATCGGTCAGCACCCAAAGCCCCAGACTATCCTTCGACATCACCAAATCGACCGCCCGCCCCTGCGGAAACTCCTCCAACTCCTCCCCGAAATAAAACATCTGCGGAATGGAGAGGTCCGGGTACTCCACAAAATGCGCCACCCCCGCCCCATCCAGCACCACCAAATCAGTGTCGGTCGCCTGCCCGATCTGCACCGTCGCCCTCTCCAAATCCCGAGCGATGTCCCGCCCAAAGTAAAGGCTCCCGGTGATGATCGTAGGATTGCCGACACGGTGCCGGCCACCATAGGAGTCGAGGATGTAGTAGCCGGAGTCGCAGGGGGGAGGGGGGGTGGGGGTTGGAGTGGATGTGGGTGTCAATGTTGGGATAGGTTCATTTTGAAGGACGTCGCAATTCCAAACGCCTCCGGTGTATCCCATGTCGTTTCTTATGCTTCCTTGCCCTGGAGGCAAGCAGGTGTCATTGTATCTGGGATCTGGGTTTCCGGCATCAATACACGGGCTACTAAGCTGGAGTCGGTAGTTGCCGTTATCTGGATCAACAAATAGGGGATCTCCACCAAGACTTCCTTCTTCCTCACCCGAAAGGAATTCGTAACAGTTATATGAAAGTTCGGGTTGCGAGCCAGCATAGGAAAAAATCCCCCCACCGCTAAAGATAGAGTTCTTTAGATTCAAACCCGAATAGAAATCGACCACAGCCCCTCCTCTCCGGTCCCAATTATCAACAAATGTGAGATTGTTAACGATGACGGAGGAAAATTGGCCACAGAATATCGCTCCCCCTTCATTGTAAGCCACATTGCCTTCGAGGAAGCTATTTGATACATCTGCGCTGGACGATTCCGCACAGTATATGCCGCCACCATTCCCGTGAGCAAGATTTTGAATAATCCTGGAACTTCGAATCGTTTGATGCCCATTCTGACAATAGAATCCTCCCCCACTTTCGGCCGAATTGTCGAAGATCGTGCATGCTGCTATGACTGGTGTGGAAGCACATTCACGGGACCAATCGCCGGAGTAAATTCCTCCTCCTTGGCTGGCGGAGTTGTCATGCAATGTGCAGTTTCTAATCGACACCGAAAGAACATCACAGATGAAAATTCCGCCTCCTCTTTGCGCCGTACCGCCAGTAATGGCGAACCCGTCAAGTGAAACCCCCTCCAAAGATTGGATGGTGACTACACGACGACCGAGTCTTTCGCAATTCAGCACTGTGGGATTGGACACCCAATCTCGCTGATCCGCAGCAGATTCTGTGCCTCCAAATCCACCCAGCAATTTGACTCCGCTTTCAAGAAGCAAACTTTCTTCGTACTCTCCACCCGCGACCCAGATTTCGTCGGACACGGAACAGACCGTAAGAGCATGGAGAATTGTCCTAAAGGCATTCCCCCAAGTAGATCCATCTCCGCCGGATCCAGCACCCTGTCTTACATGGAGATGGAGTGGAGAGTGGTTTGGCTCTCCCTGGCTGTATGAGCCCGGGGACTCCCAGTATCCTATGTCCATGGTTTTACCATTATACCGAACACCCAGAATCTTCCCTCTGTCGATGCAAGGGGAGTTATTCTGCAGTCTGTAATCCGCGGAGTTTGGATTGACGAAGCGCGGATAAGCGTTAATGTTTTTTTCGCCCGAGATGCCTCCCTGGAAGCAGGAGTATTGGACAGTGGGTGTGCTCGATCGAATGGCGGTCATCTCATTTCCCGGATTCCAAGAAATGCAATTCGTGAACGTTGGAGAAGAATTTTCGCAAAAAACGCCACTTCCTCTTTCTAGGGCGCGGTTCCCCGCCACCGTGCAATTGAGCAAATCGCCGTTGGTTGAATTGAAGTAGAAAGCACCTCCAACCGGGGCGGTGTTTCTGGAAATGAGCGTGCCTATGAGCTCCGGCGTGCCGTTTGAAATGTGGATTCCACCACCTTTCCCTTCTCGAAGGTGGGATGTGATGCCTCTTGTTGTTTGTGCGTTATTGTTGCTTACAGATGAATTGACCATTCGAAGTTTGGAATTGATCAAATACATACCTCCTCCAAAATCGAATGCGTAATTGTGTTCTATCTTGCAGTCTTGGAGAGTTAATGCGCCTGTTCCATCGTACATCCCTCCCCCAGTCTGACCCGTGTTTTGACTGAATACGGTTTCGAATATTCTCATGTGCGTTGACTTATTATACAAACCTCCACCGCTAGCCGCCGAGTTCCCATTGAATAGACAGCTCATAATCGTCGGTTCGGAGGTGTCGAAGTTACCTCCGCCTCCGGAAGAAGTGGCATGATTCGCCGCGACCGTGCAATTCAAGATGTGAGGTGAAGATTGGTAGCAGTATATTCCACCTCCATCCGCGGCTGTGTTCGCCACTACCTTACAACTAGAGAATGTCGCGGCTTGAACGTGCGACAGATAAACGCCACCCCCCTTTCCGAAATGGCCCCCCGTGAGGGTAAAGCCATCGAGTACAATGCCCTCCCCGCCTATGACTGTGACCGGTCTGGAATTCGTCCCGGATACGTCTATCACTGTAGCATGTGTGTTTGGTTCTCTTTCGGCTCGTCGAGACTCCTTCCCCGAGAACCCACCAAAAACTAAAACATTGTTTTCGAGGTTAATGCTTTCCCGGTAGATTCCCTCCGTCACCCAGATTTCATGTGTTGTCGTGCAAATCCGAAGCGCATCGGACAACGAGTGAAAACCCGATTCCCAAGATGTCCCATCCCCACCTTGTTCAGAAGAAGGGTTGACAAACAAGTTCTTAGGACTCTGAGAGAGCGGGCCTTGACGGTAAGACCCTGGAGCCTCCCAAGAACCCAAGTCGCGAGCCTCGCCATTGAAATGACCCCCAGTTTTCTGTCCTCTGTCGATGCACGGAGAGTTGTTTGCCAGACGCCAATCGCCCGAGGATGGATCGACGAACGATGGATATGAATTGATATTTCCTTCCCCATCGTATCCACCTTGAACACAGCTGTAGGTGACATTCGATGAAGATTCCTCGATTAAGAGAATCTCATTGCCGGGATTCCACAAAATGCAGTGACTGACGAACACATTCGATTCGGAGCAGTAAATTCCACTAGACACTCCGAGACCTCGGTTTCCTGTAATCGTGCAATGTACAAACTCAACGTTGGAGTGGTAACATCCGACTCCCCCAATTTCTTCCGACATGTTTCCGCTAATGCTGCAATGGAGGAACGTTGCAATGGTGGACGCGCATCTCACTCCGCCGCTCTGGTGATTCGAGATAGTACAATCTTCGATCATTGGATTCGATAACGCCAATCGCAATCCATCACCACCAAAATTTTCGGTTATCTTGCAGTTCTTTACGAAAGGGTTTGATTGAAAGCAGTAAATTCCCGCACCGACCAAAGCGAAATTGTTTTTGATGTTACAGTTGACTAGTGTCGCAGAGGAAACTTCCTCGTAACGGACCCCTCCGCCTCGAGAAAGGTTTGCAAACGGTGATTGGTGACCACCAGTTATGGTGAATCCGTCAATCGTGGTTTCCTCCACCTTGTCGACAGTTATTGCGGAAAAATATTTGTTTCCAGTGGCGTCTATGATTGTGGAATTCGTTGCCCAGTTCCTTTCCACTCTTTGGGATTCGGATCCCAAGAACCCCCCGAATAATGCAACCCCACCCACCATTTGAATGCTTTCATTATAAGTCCCCCTCGCCACCCAAATCTCATCCCCTGCTGTCGCGTCGTCGATCGCCTCGGTTACCGTGATGAACGCATCCCCCCAAGTCTCGCCATTCGCCGCTCCCGTGGCGGATTGGTCGACATAGTGGATCGATTGGGCGAAGGATGGGGGTGACACTGCGAGGATGAGCAGGGCGGGGAGGATCCAAGGGATTGCGGAATGGGGACGAATCACATGGAAACCTCCTTCGGGCCTCACGATAGACTGGGTGGTTCCCAACCCCATCGGTTACCGGAATTATTCCATTTGTAGATAGAAGTGTCAATATGTTATGTTCCTCTATATCATTGTTATTTGGGGGTTGACCGGGCGGGGGCCTCCCCTCTCAATATTCGCGGATTGAATCCGTCGCGCCAAAGGCTAAGATTCATCCCAGCGGAGGGGAATGTCGGGGGAGATTTCTTTTCCAGGCGATTCTCGCTCGCGTTTTCATTGAACGATCCAGATGACTATGATTGATGACCCATCTTCCCGTACGGGAATCTTGAACCGTTGCCTCTCCTTCGGGTATTGGACCCTGTTTGCCTTCGGTGTCGCCCTTTCCGGCATGGCTCTCGGTATCTTTGTCGCCGAGTGGGTTCGAACACCCGACAATGGGTCGGTCACTTTTCTCATCGGCGAACGCTGGCTCAATCTTTTTCTGCTCTGCATCCCCTTCGGCGAGACCCTGCATGATGCCTGGTTCGATTCTATCTTCATTCATCTGACCACCCATTTTCCCGGTATGTTTGTCGGGGCGGTCGGTGCTCTCGTTTTCTGGGTGACCCTTTCGATGAATGCCTCCTGGCAAAACTGTCTCCTCTTTTCCACTTCGATGAGACGCATCGGCCTCTTCATGTTGCCCTTGCTCTTCTATTTTGTCCTGGCGCGAATGGAGTACAACAACGAATTCCTCATCCGCCAATGGATCGCATTCCTGCCTCTCGCCATCGTCTTCTTTCTGGTTGCCGGCGCGATGCGAAAGATCCAGAGCCTCGCCCTCCCCTTCGAACGCAAGAACCCGGCTAGCAGCGAGATCGATTACCGCATCCCTCTCTTTCTCCTCGTGGCTTTTTCTCTCTGGCGTTTTTGGGACTGGTACAGCATCTGCTGGATGCGGCACAACCATTTCTACAGCCAAGCCTATGATCTCGGTTTGATGACTCATGTCATGAACCGCTTCGTGAGCGGTGAGGGTCTCACTTCCTCGCTCCTCGTTTCCGGAGGAAGTTTCCTCGGCCATCATTTCTCGCCGATTCTGTTTCTCATCGCCCCCTTCTCCTTCTTTTGCCCACACCCCGAAACCCTTTTCTTTGTTCAGTCCGCCCTGGTGGCGTTTGCGACGATCCCTCTCTACCTCTTTGCCCGAACCTATCTCCAATCCAACTGGGTTGGGTTCGCGGTGGCCTGGATGTATCTCTACCTTCCGGGACTTTCCAATGGAGTCTATGGGGATTTCCATGCCATCTGTTTCACCCCCTTCCTCCTTTTCTGGTTAGCCGCAGAAGCGGTCCGTGGAAAGAGCCGAAGGTTCTGGGTCGCACTCATCCTGCTTTTGTGCGTCCAGGAAAACATGTTCCTCTATGCCTTCTTCCTCGGACTCTTCTTTGTGGTTCACCGAAGATTCCGTATGGTCGGGGCTTGGATTTGCGGAGTCTCACTGGTGGTCGGGTTACTGATCTTCCTGGTCTTCCAACCGATGTTCCGAACCGAAACCGATCTCGGTTATGGGTTCGCCCACCGCTACCAAGATTTCTTGCCGGATGCGGCGCCGACCGAATCTGGAATGGGCGATCTCGCAGGGGCGGTGATCACTCAACCCGGCACTGTCCTCTCTCTTCTATTCGATGAAACCCGATTACGGGTTTATAAACTCTTTTGGCGAGGTCCCCTCTATCTCCCCCTTGTGAACCCGGCGGCTTGGTTGATCCTGATGCCAGTCCTGGAAAACAGCCTCTCGAGTGAGGCCTTCATTCATGAATGGGGCGGTCACTATGGAGTCGGTCCCGCAAGTCTGACTGCGCTCGCAATGGTGGCGGGACTCGGTCTGATCGGAAGGTTTGCCCCAACCAGGGAGAGATTCGTTCCGATCGGTTTCACCCTCTTAGCCTCATCCATCTTCTGGGCCTTCAAAAAAGCCAATCTCCCGTATTCGATCTATCTGATGTCCATTTACTTCGCGACACCCCACCCCAGCGACAACGCCGAAACTTATCGCATCCTGATGAATGAGATTCCCCCTGGCAGTTCGGTCGCGGCGCAGTCCTATCTGATACCTCATCTCACTTATCAGGACGAACTCTTTCAACTACCCCCTGGGGAACCGGTGGCGACTGGTGAAATCATTGATTCCTCCGCACCGAATTACGATCTTCTGGAACCGGATGTCGGATGGCCCGACTATATGGTCTACAACCCCCAGGCGCCCGAGGACATCCATAAGAAATGGTATAACCTCTGGTTTTACAATCGAGACAGCACTCTCGATTGGATCGATTGGTTGGTGGAGGATGGAGTCTATCTCCCGTTTTACCCCAGAGACTCTGGTGGCGAGGGCGAATCGCCAGTTAGAGTTCTCAAGCGAGTCGAGAGTCGGGAATGATTTTTCTCCTTCGCGACCTGCCCCCTAAATTCCGTTGGCTGGTCGGTTTCGGATGCGCTCTTGTCCTTTTTCAATGGTGGGTTCTTCCAGCCTTTCCCCAAACTCTTGGTGAGACCTGGCTGTGGTCGATTAATCCCGCACGCTTTTTCCCCATCTGGTTTCGTATCGTGTTCCCGCTTTTTCTTATCTTCGCTCCGCTCCGATCCATCGCTCAATTCATTTCCTCATCGTCCCTATGGAAAAGCGTTCCTTCTCCCCTGAAAGCCATACTGGGATTGGTTTTCGCCGGAACTGGATTCTGGGTACTCAGAGTGGGAACCCTGGAGTTAGGCGATGCAAAATTGATTCTCGATCATTTCCTCTCGCTGACAACCTATGCCTCGGTTCGTGAACCCTTGGAATCGATACTCCACACCGACTTTGCTCGATTTCTCTTTTATGGTTGGGGTGTTCACCCGCGAACCAGCTTTCAGATCCAGTCTTGTCTCATTGGCATTCTGACCCTCACCCTCTGCACCTGGGGATTCCTACGTTTTAACCATCTGAGCGAATACCGATCTTGGATCGGACTGATCCTGTTGATCGGACCCATTCATCTATTCTTCGGCTACATCGAATGGTATTCCCAACTCGCGGCGGGGATCTTGATCTTCGAAGTCTTCTCGATCATTCACTGGCGCACGGGTAGGGGACTTTGGATCGCTCTGTTGGCGCTGGTTTTTGCCACATGCAGTCATCTTGTCGGATTCGCACTGGTCCCTTCGGCCCTGCTCTTAATCGTTCTCACCCGATCCGGATCGCGGAGGTGGATCGAGAGTCTCTTCTTCTTGGGGGTCCTGATCGGGTCCGTCGCTCTCACCCTCTGGTGGATCAAGAGCAGCATCAAATTCGATGCAAGCGTGGAAGCGACTTCGGATCTCTTCACCACCCTTCTCCCTCTCATGCGGGAGGACAACCCGGACAATCCCCCCGGTTCATGGACCTATCCCTGGCTCTCGGCCAATCATCTCATCGATTTAGTCAATGAAATCATCCTGTGTGGACTCTTTGCGCTCGGAGTGCTGACCGCCCTCCGATTCTCGAGGGATCAAGAACGTGGGTTGGTCGACCCTCGGATGAAATGGTTTTTCGGTACGCAACTTCTCGCTTGCGGAACCTTTCTCTTGTTATGGAACCCTTGGCTGGGGTTTCCCACCGACTGGGACCTATTCTCCTTCTTCGCCTGGCCGCTCTTAGCGTTTGCCCTTTTTCTTTTATCTCATTTGAAAGACCGTGAGATCCGAAATCGAATTCTGTGGATCGCGGGTTATCCCGCCTTCTCAATTGTCTTCGCCTGGGTGGTTCACTACCACCAACCCGACTGGATCACTCATGCCGAAGCGAGAGCCTACTTGAATGGGACTCTCGTGGATCGTTACTTGGAGGAAGCAGCGCGGGCGAAGGAGGATCGTAACTGGGACACCGCCTTTGAGAAAGTTGAGGAAGTTCTTGCAACGAGCCCTCACCGTCGGGCTGAGGCATTCTCTATTTTCGATGCAGGCACGCTCCAAAAAATGTCCGAGGACTGGGGAGGAGATATCGATTCTCTCATCCCTCTGGCTGTCGATTTCGAAGTCATGTCGGCATCACCCAAGACAAGGTTTTTGGTCATGGACTGTTGGGGGAGACTCTTCTTTCAGGAAGGGGGGTATTTTAATGACTGGTCGATTCACGGATTACCCGATATACCGGAACGCCGGGCGGTTGATTTCGAAATTGTTCCCTGGCGTCGCGCGGCAGTCATTCTTGAGGACAATGGCAATCTCTATGAGGTTCCGGTGAGCAGCTGGGTGCATCCCAACCCCTCGACCCCGCGAGAAACGACAATCCATGAGAGCCCGCTGGATCGAGAACCGAAATTCGTGGGCAACTTTTACTCTGATGAACCATCCGCTCGACTGGGTCGGGGACAACACGCGGTGGATCTGGCCCTCGATTATTGGAACGAACGGTTGGTCGTTCTCGATTCGACAGGGAATCTTGCGGCTGATGGAACGGGAACCAACTACAATGTGACCCAGTTTTCCGCTCTTTCTCGTTGCGATGTCGAGGTCAATTATAACGGTGAGTTCGCTTTCGTGACCGACCATTTCGGAGGGGTGACCTCCTGGCCAGGCATGGGGTCCTCCATCCAAGTCATCCATCAGATCGGGTGGCCCGCTATCACCGATTCGGAACTCACCCGGGGCGGCAACGATCTCTATCTCTTGGATGGGCAGGGAGGAGTCTCACCCTTTTCTCGACTGGAAAGCGCGCTTATCGATCCTACCCAGATGATTCATTATTTTCCGACCGGAGAGCCTCTCGCTATGGCCCCCTATATCCAAGATCCCATCCGATACTTCATCGATCTGGAGATCCTTCCAGGGGAGCGTTCCTTCTACAAGATGACCTCCAATTTTAGAATCCACTTCTCCGAACAAATTGAAGAGGCCTCGTCTGAGGAGTGAAGGTTGTTTCATGGTTAGCCCTATGAAACAATTTGGAGATCCATGTAGAGGATCCGATGCCTAACCACCGGGAGAGCAAAATGAGACGGCGTGATTTCATAAGCGGTACTCTGACCACACCCGTCTGCATTGCGACTGCCTCAATAGCCTCGTGTGCGACCAATACCGAACCTGTGGGAGGTGGCCGGGGAATGTCTAACGTAAAGAAAGATCCATTCTCAAAACTCTCACTCGATCAAATGATTGATCGCTACCGTTACGATCTCTTCGAAGACTTTCTCCCCTTTATGGACCGTCATGTCATCGACCACGACCTCGGTGGCTTCATGTGCCACACCGACCTGCATGGAAACAACATCACCCAAAACAAGAACAGTTGGTATGAAGGGCGCGGGATTTGGGTTTACTCCTTTCTCTACAACGAATTCGAATCGAAGGATGAATACCTTGAGACCGCTCGAAAGTCGGCCGAGTTCATCCTATATCTGGAACCCAAGGATCCGGGCGATTGTTGGCCTCGGTTTTTCTCCAAAGAGGGGGAGCCATTATCGGAACCTTGTGAAGACATCTACGGGGACATCTTCATCGCGGAGGGGTTGGCCGAATTCGCACATGCGACTGGGGATTCGGAATACTGGGACAAGGCCCTTTCTATTCTTGACAAGTGTATGAAAATTTATGACCAGCAGGATTATCTCCCTGTCATTGGTCGGACCTATCTCGGATCTGATGCCCGCCCTTTCCCAGGCGCAAGGATTCTTGGCCATTGGATGGTGTTCATTCGCTTATGTACGCAGATGCTGAGAAGAGATTCCGATCCCACCCTGGAGAAACTTGCGGATCGATGCATCGATGCCATCATGACCCACCACTTTAACCCGGAGTTTGACCTGATCAATGAGTTAATCGAGCACGATCTCAGCCGGCCAAATAACGAATATGCACAACTCGTTTATACCGGTCATGCTTTGGAGACGTTGTGGATGGTTTTCGACGAAGCGGTCAGACGAGACGACGAGGGATTACAAAAACAAGTCGCCGAGCGGTTTCATCGTCATTTCACAATCGCACACGACAATGTTTACGGCGGAATTTTTCGCAATCTCCAAAATGTTAATGAGAATGTTTGGAGTGTCGACAAGGTGCTATGGGCCCAGGAGGAGATTCTGATTGGGTCGCTCCTTATTTACCAGGAACTGAAATTGGAGTGGTCTAGAGACATTTTCTCAGTGATGTACGATTACGTTTATAATCACTACCCGCTAAAGGGCCATGGACTCCCGCTGTGGATCTTCTCAGCTGATCGCAAGGTAACCTTCGAGGGGAACGCGAGTCGTATCGAACATTTTCATCATCCACGACACCTCATGCTCAACCTTCTCGCTCTGGAAAAAATGAGAGACCAAGCCACTGGCGGATCATAGGGACAAACATTCCCTCAGAAAAAAAAGTTTCGGGTAATGACGCATCGGTCCCAGTCTACGAGTCATGGGAACGGTCTTATTCGTTTCAGTGATCATGAAAGAATCCAGTTTCCCGGCAACCCAAAGTTGATTCCAAACTTGCATTGCATGAGAGCTGATGGGAGAGGATCATGTTGATAAGTTTTCGTTCTGGTTTGATGCTCCTTCTTCTGACAATTCTCCTCGTAACCGCGTTACTTGTGGCGGGCAGCGCCTATTGGAACGCAAAATTTGCTGTCGAATTTCTCGGATCGCAACTTCTAAACCAGGCTTCATTGCGAATCACCCAGGATGTAACGAACACCCTCGAAGGGGCAAAGACTCAAGGAGAAGAGAACTCCAATCTGATTTCGAATGGATTTCTCGATCCACTCGATTACCGAACGATGAGCCAATTCTTTCTTGGGGTGATTGAAAGTCAACCTCTCCTTTCCTATCTCTCTTTCGGTCTCTCCTCTGGTGAGTATTGGCACGTTACGCGGGATAAGGAAGGCGACCTTCGAGTTGAATGGTTTATCCCGAATGCGGATGGAGGGTTCGATTTGATCGAACTCTTGCCAATGTTGGGCGGGGGTTTTGAGGAGATTGCGCGTAAGAAGAACTCCGATCGAACTCCACCCTACGAACGCCCCTACTATCTGGCCGCACAGCAAGCCGGGAAATCCGTCTGGCCCGAGACCTATGTCTTTCTAGGGACAAGCGGAGAATTCGACATACCGGGGATTACGAGAGCAACCCCTGTGATGGACGACCAGGGGGAAATACTCGGGGTCCTGACAGCCGATTTCGATCTCATTTCCCTATGCCACTATCTTAAAAACATTCGTTTGGGAGAAAGAGGTTATGCCTTCCTGATGGAGTATCGCCTTGATGGGACACGCCGGCTGATCGCCCATCCTCGAGCGCCTGATGAGATCGCCCTTACTGCTCCCACCGCCGAAGGGAAGGGCGAGGAGGCGCTTGAAATAAAAGATTCTCAAGACAGCTGTGTTCGTGCACTTGAAAGAGAGATGCCCGCAAAATGGGGACTGCTCCCCAAAGGTCTCTCCTCGGTAAAATTCCAATCCGAAGGGGAAGAGTGGTTGGGAGCCTTCCGTTCACTCGAGGGGGAGGATAACCCCGCATGGGTGGTCGGGATGGTCATTCCAGAGAGAGAAGTCTTCGGAAAGATCCATGAGATGAACCGCACCTCCCTCATCATTGCCCTGATTGGTGTATTACTCGTTATTGTCTTGTCCCTGATTGTCGCAAGGAGAATATCGAGACCTCTTCAGTTTTTGGCGGAGGAAACTCATGAGATCGCCGGTTTCAACCTGGAGAAGAAACCCGTTGTCAGTTCATATGTTCAAGAAATCCAACGTCTCGGGACAGCGACCGAGGAGATGAAGGCCGGACTACGGTCTTTCCGAAAGTATGTCCCCGCCGAATTAGTGAAATCACTTTTGGCATCGGGAAAAGAGGCGGTGCTCGGGGGAGAAAGACGTCGTATCACCATCTTCTTTTCGGACATCGCCAACTTCACAAGTATCGCCGAATCGCTGGAACCGGAAGTCCTGTCGGAGCTCTTGGCGGAATACCTGGGGATGATGACCCAGGAGATGGTACGTACGGGGGCCACCGTCGATAAATACATCGGCGACGCCATCATGGCGTTCTGGGGAGCGCCTCATGATATTCACGATCAGGCATGGCTTGCTTGCCAAACGGCGCTTGCCAACCAAAGCGCACTTGTCCAACTGCGTGGGAGTTGGGGAGACGTCGGACGTCCACTATTTTCCGCGCGCATCGGTATTCACACCGGCGAGGCTGTGGTTGGAAACTTCGGGAGCGAGAACCGTCTCGACTACACGGCAATCGGTGATTCCGTCAATCTGGCCAGCCGTCTTGAAGGACTGAACAGGTTGTACGGGACCAATATCCTGCTTTCACAGGATACTGTTTCAGAGACTCGGGACCGAATCGTAGCTCGCAAGATCGATAGGGTCGCGGTCAAGGGGCGGTCCGAGGGAGTCACGATCTATGAGCTGATCGGTCTTCCCGAAAAAGGCACCAACCACACGCTGAAAAAAATCGAGGATTACGAAGCGGCGCTTGAGCTCTATTTTAACAGCAAATTTTCAGAAGCCATCAGTGGTTTCCAAGAATTAGTCGATGGAAATCGCGATGATGGACCGAGTAGCGTCATGCTCGAACGCAGCCAATGGTATCTTGAAAATCCTCCACCTGAAAGCTGGGGAGGAATCCATATTGTGGAAAGCAAATATTAGGAGCACCTGAGAAGACTTGCAAAGTTTCAAACACCTTTTGGACTCACAACTTTATAAGCGGGTTTGCCATCAACTTCGACCTGTTCTAAATAAACTCCATCATGAGAGAAAATCGTTTCGTCTCCAATCTTCTTCTCTTCATAATTCTTGGAGAGTGTATGAACGACAATGCCAACCGGGGGTTGAACAGAGAGATATACGACATGGTTCTTGAGGTAATACGGGTAATAGAAGTGGCCTGAAGTGGGGTCGTATTTTACTATAAGTTTGTCTTTCTTAATCGTTTCCGATCCCTTAGGCAATTCGCGCACAGCAGGGTATGTCCCATTGGAGGTGCGAACAACGAGGTCATGAGACGAACCGTCCTTCTTCTTCATTTTGATATCAATCGACCCTTTAGGCGAACCCGAGGTTCGTGCTTGCCAATCGGGAGCGTGACCTGAATTCACATTCGCGTGATCACCTGAGGATGTTTGATGAGGTTGATCCAATGCAGGAAACCTTCCATCCGTGCGACCCAATCCGCTGTTCTCACTCGTACGCGTGGAAGGACGCCGTGCCTCTTCTTCTGCTTTGAAGGTAGTTCCCGGTGAACCGTGCGATTCACGATGTGTTGCGGAATCATAAGATTCTTGAGTAACTCGATGTCCCGCAAAGGTCCCGTCCACAACGCCCAGCCCACGATCCTGTTTGTTATTGTTCCAAGCATCGTCCTGATTCGCGGCCCTGACCGACCCGAACCCCTCGCAAGGTTCTGTTTGGTTAATGATAAGAACCATCATCAAGGGAACCATGAAGGGTCCCAAATGGAAGATTCTACATTTCGTGGGGTGTGGGGGTGCCATTACTATTCCTTTCAGGTTCGCCACTCATTGCCGCTTCTAGTGCAGTCTATTGGTCGGACTATCCACCGATTCGAATGAAGTCGACGGGGATGAGGGTATCGAGACCTTCCACTACCGCGCCACTCTCTTTCATCGGAACCTCGATGCTCCACTCAGTAATCAGTCCTACAAATCTTGTTGATTTCGGAAGATTCTTGTGGTGGATAACCAGTTTCCTGGGAACGGGACGATCGCCGCTCTCGATCCAAACCTGCCAATCCACATTCTCCTGAGTGAATTCCAATCGATGACAATCGAATGAACTAACCTTTTCGACGCCAAGGTAGACGCTATTGTTGACCTGCTCAAGAAGAATGTCCGCTGGGTCGTGGTACAAGAAATCGGCCAGTGGCCAGACAAGTCCATATTGTTTTGTGAGAGTATCCAGCATCGCGTCAATCGAATTCGGAACGAGAAGGCGGCTGATCGTATTGTGGTTCCAATCGACTAAGGTGACCAAGGTTGCATCATAGATGAGATCTCTGTGGCGCTCGGTCCCCATCACTTTGGAATGAAGCATGTCTGGGCGTTTGATCCAAACATCGATTTTTTCGGTATCGCTCTCCGTCCGACCGGAATTGTTGGAATGTTCCACCATGGTCTCAGCCTTGAAACCATACTCTTCGAGTCCCCCCAGATAAGAACTCATCTTGGACAAGACCGAAACTGGGTCATTCGATGTGTCAGTATAGGAGGGCTCCGATGCCACCGGAAAAACACCAACCCAAGAAGAAAAAGAACACACCAGAAGGGTGATTGTGAACCCGCCAAACCTAGTGTGTCTCCTCATGATTTCGCTCCCCTCGATTTCTCATTTCATCCCACCACTCTTAACCAGCCCGGTTCCTGGAGACATGTCGACCCTTGGGCACAGGGCATTTAATCTGGGAAAGTACCCAAGTGGTTCCTGTCGCCCCCCACATGCGCCCCACGATATCCCCCCGCGTAGTATCCTCGATGAGAGTGGTAACCGTTGCCGTAACGAGCGGGGTTCAAGGGATCTTCAGGATCGCCTTCGCCTCCTAGAGTATAACTGACCACGGGCGCGGCGCCCACTAAACCGACCGGGGCTGCCCCGACCCATGTTCCTGATGACTGGTCATTATTATCAGTGCGCTCTCTATGAGCGGCTTCGCGCGCCTGTCTCCGATCTACAGCCTCTTGCTCTCTTCGCGTTCCCTGACGCCTTTGAGCATTGATGTCCCTTTGTCGCTGAATCTGGGCACTTTCCCTCCTCGACGATGCTGTGGTCCCAGCGTTTTCTCTTGCTCCGCTGGCCGAAGATCGAACACCCGAGATTCCTCCCCCGCCTCCGCCGATACCCCCTGCTCCATGGACCGCGTCGGGTCGGAATCCTCCCCGCGCTTCTGCATCATTTAAGGTTATGAGCATTGCCACTCCGAAAACAACGATTGAAGTGAGTGCCTTTTTCATCTGTTGATTCTCCGATCTGTTTCTAGCGATCTGCCGTGCAGCGGAAACCTTCATTGACGGTAAATAGTGACCACTTCAGTCTCAGGAAGAGCTTCGTCATCGATTTTCCGATTCAAGGATTGCCAGGTGTGTGAGTTCTCATCAACCACAACCAACACTTCTGTGGCGCTGAACTTCTCGCCAGTTCTCAGAACCGTAGTCATTTTACAGAGCCACTTGTCTCCATCTTTGGACCATACACCTTCGGTGATTCCACCGTTTGTATCGAAAGTCCATGATTTGATGGAACCACTTCCCGGGTCCCAACCGATCGTTTGGGTCCCGCTTGTTGAGTTGCCCTCTTCGAAGAATGTGGTGTAGGTTCGGATCAAAAAGTTCTTATTGACCGACCAACCGCACGAGGATTGGACAGTCTCGCCTTGCTCTCCCGTATCAATCCAGTCTCCGACCATCCAATCAAGGCCCTTGAGTTCATCGTGATTGGACGGCGCGACGGCTTTGCCCTCTCGCATGCTTTGCATGAGCCAACGATCTCCCTCTTTGACATGGACCACCGTATATCGGGTGTTTGCCGGGCCTCCGTTCGGGTCATACCGAACCTGGGACACCCCATCCTCGATGGCCACACCCGGTGAATCCACATGGATGGTGTCGATGACAATTTTCATCGATGCACCAGGGTATCGCGAAAAGAAATCCTTCATTTCACCTTTTATGGCGTCTTTCCCTCGATAGGACTTTCCCGATGGGTCGACATAATCGCCGTTTTCCGACCACAACGCGACAATCGATTCGAAATCCCCCTTATTAAACGCGGTCACATACTCTTCAGCGGACTTTTGAATGGCCTCGATATCCGCGTCTTCGGCACAGACAATTCGAATCGAGCCTGCGAAGGTCAGGATTACTAATGTTGAAAATCCAATCAGTCTCCTCATGCCGTCAACTCCCTCGGGTCAATTTCTAAAAGATTGCGTAAGTCCGATACAGGTAGAAAGTAAACTTCAGCGCCTCCACTTTCAAGTGGCCCCAACTGAATCGCTAATTCAGATTCGATTGGAGATAAACAGACAGTCAGCGGCAAGTTTTCCCCTTTCTGCAGAGAGCGGAGTTCATCGTGAATGCCGAGTGGAAAATCGTGGGTTCAATTGGGGATTCCCAAGAGGGAAATGATACCGGGTTGGTGACTTTCACACTGAATTATTCTCTTCCGAAGGATTGGTGGTCCGACTTGATAGGTGGAAATGCAGTAGATCGAATGAAGGGAAAGGAAATTCGGCCCGAACTGCCAATGGCCAACGACAGCGCATTATCGGAAATCCCTAGTGAACCCCCATCAAGGTACTCTCCAACTGCAACCAGCGGAATCTCACACCAAGAAAGAACTGCACCTATCCGTATTGAGGAAATCCCCTGGGAATCGAACTGAAAATTCGGTCCAGTTGTTTTGACGGCCTATGATTATTGGGTATCTTATCACCCTTCAGGCAGAAAACCTGGTCAAGTTTAGTTCTTCTTCGATATCCTATCTGAAATCGCCGAAGGATTTAACATGCAGACCGCCCCGGGGTTGAATAGGTTTATTGCTTGGGAGTGCGCTTTCCCGCATACTTGCTAATCTGACATGATTCCGGTTTCCGTTCTCGGGGGCATGTGCGATGCGAGTGTTGCTCCGAACCAATCTCCTTTTCACTGGAACGATGATGCTGCGTGGAAGATATGTGGTCCGGATTGAAGAATGAGAACAAACAAGGAATGTGTGAGTGTACTGCCCGCTCCGTTTCGAACAGCCAAGGTTTGATTTAAGAGGATAGACCTCCGGTTCTGAATATAGATTGGATATGCAAGAGACTCGATTAGTGACGATTCGCAAGGAGGCCTGAAAGATTGAGTGATGGAATACACTTCATAAGGTTTGATCTCCTCCGTTTGGGGATGGCTCTCTCGATGGTATGTGTGCTCAATTCGGCACAAGGAATTGCCCCAAAAACTTCTGGACAAGAGACCACTGACCGAAGTGGTATGATCCTGATTGAGGGTGGCAAGTTCACAATGGGATCCGAAGACGAAATGGCTCTTCGCAATGAGGGTCCGCGACGACCTGTGAGAGTTAACAGCTTCTGGATCGACGAAACTCCGGTGACCAATACCCAGTTCCACGATTTTGTCACGGCGACTGCTTATGTCACCACCGCAGAGAAGCCTGTCGATTGGGAGGAACTGAAGAAACAGGTTCCCCCGGGAACCCAGAGACCGCCAGATGAGATGCTCCAACCCGGATCGCTTGCCTTCACTCCCCCTAGCAGTCCCGTCGATTTGCGCAACATGGCCAATTGGTGGACATGGACCCCAGGGACCGATTGGAAACACCCCCAAGGTCCGAACAGCAATATCGACGGTATCGACGATCACCCGGTCGTGCAGGTATCCTGGTTCGACGCCGTCGCGTATGCCGATTGGGCTGGGAAACGCCTCCCGACCGAGGCCGAATGGGAATACGCTGCCCGGGGCGGCCAGGTGGATAAACGTTACAACTGGGGCGACGACTTCATGCCCGAAGGCAAGTACATGGCCAACACTTTTACGGGCCAGTTTCCCTTCGAGAACTCGATTGCCGACGGATTTGCCTCCACCTCCCCCGTCAAAAGCTTCCCACCCAACGGTTACGGTCTCTATGACATGGCGGGGAATGTTTGGAACTGGACCGCCGATTTCTACCGCGCCGACGCTCACCTCCTCGCCGCACGTCAATCGAAAGAGAGCGGCGAACCCTGCTGCACGAATCCGACGGGGCCAGAGTCTTCGTGGGATCCGACAAGAGGCATGCCCAATAATATCGAGCGAGTCGCGAAAGGAGGCTCTTTCCTCTGTCACGAAAGCTACTGCGCCAGCTACCGCCCCAGTGCCAGAAGAGGCACGCCGCCCGACACGGGAAGCGGCCATACCGGGTTTCGATGTGTCACGGATGCAATCGCTGAGTCTCAGCGTTGAAGGGATTGAACTATTTTCTTGATTGAAAGGAAGAGAGCATGATAAAGCGGAACAGTATTCTTCATATTGCGACACTTTTTGCACTTATCTTAACCGGATTCGTGGCCTCTGCGCCATCGGCTTTTGCACAGGAGAAACCCAACATCGTTGTTATTTGGGGCGACGACATCGGATGGTTCAATCCGAGTAGTTACCACCGTGGGATCATGGGGTATCAGACCCCTAACATCGACCGCATCGCCAAGGAGGGAATGCTTTTTACAGACTGGTACGGCCAACAGAGCTGCACCGCCGGTCGGGCGGCTTTTATCACCGGTCAATCGCCGATCCGCACCGGATTGACCAAGGTCGGTTTGCCAGGTGCGCCCGAAGGCATGCCCGAAGAGGACCCGACCATCGCCGGTCTGCTCAAGAGAAATGGATACATGACAGGCCAGTATGGAAAAAATCACCTCGGTGATCGCGACGAACACCTGCCCACTAACCATGGTTTCGACGAGTTTTTTGGCAACCTCTACCACCTCAACGCCGAGGAGGAACCGGAGAATGTCGACTACCCCAAGAAACCTGAATTTAAAAAGAAATTTGGACCGCGCGGGGTCATCAAGTCCTCAGCGGACGGTAAGATCGAGGACACAGGACCATTGACCAAGAAGCGCATGGAGACTGTCGATGACGAAGTCACCGCCGCCGCTCTCGATTTTATGGATCGGGCCGACAAGGCTGAAAAGCCTTTCTTTCTCTGGTGGAATTCGACCCGGATGCACATCTACACCCACCTCAAGGAGGAGTCGAAGGGTAAGACAGGCCTGGGGATTTTTCCGGACGGTATGGTCGAACACGATGGCCACGTCGGACAACTGCTCGACAAACTTGACGAACTCGGAATCGCCGACAACACGATCGTTATGTACTCCACCGACAACGGCGCCGAATCCTTCTCCTGGCCGGATGGCGGGACGACACCCTTCCGTGGTGAGAAAAACACCAACTGGGAAGGCGGATACCGCGTTCCCTGCGCCATCCGCTGGCCCGGCAAGATCGAGCCTGGCAGTGTAAGCAATGCGCTATGCGCCCATGAAGATATGCTACCTACCCTCCTGGCCGCGGCCGGTGAACCGGATATCAAGGACAAACTTCTCAAGGGGGGCGTAGAAGCCATCAATCGGGAATACAACGTCCATCTCGATGGGCATAACCTCCTTCCGATCTTGACAGGCGAAACGGAAGAGAGCCCGCGGGAGGATTTCATCTACTGGACCGATGACGGAGACGTGGCGGGTCTACGCTATCATGACTGGAAAATTGTATTCCTCGAGCAGCGGGGTCATGGACTCGATGTCTGGCAGGAACCCTTTGTCGAACTTCGTTTTCCCAAACTGTTCAATTTGCGCACCGACCCGTTCGAACTGGCGGACCAGATCCACGCGATGGGATACCAACAGTGGAGAACAGAGCGAATGTTTGTTCTTGCGCCGGCATCGGGTTACGTCGCCAACTGGTTGCAGAGTTTCAAGGACTTCCCGCCTCGCCAGAAGCCCGGATCATTCAGCCTCAGCAACGTAATGGAGAAAATCCAGAGAGGATCGCCGCAGTAAGGGATCAGCTAGCTTTTGACGTATTGAAGCGACCATTCCGGCATCGATGCTTGGAGGATACGAACGCTGAACCTCAGCATTGGGAATATAGATCGAGGTTACCTTCGAAAGGAAATCAAAATGCATGAACAAAAGAATATGATTCGGGTTGTTTCAGCTTGCGCGGTGGCGCTGCTTGGGATGCTGGTCCTAGCACCCTCCGTGTCAGCACAGGACAAACCCAACGTTCTGGTCATTTGGGGGGACGACATCGGTACTTGGAACATCAGCCACAACAACCGCGGGATGATGGGGTACCAGACACCGAACATCGACCGCATCGCCAAGGAGGGAATATCCTTCACCGACTATTACGCTCAGCAGTCCTGTACAGCAGGTCGGGCCGCATTCATCGGCGGCACCGTACCGGTGCGAACTGGAATGACTAAGGTCGGGCTCCCGAACGCTAAAGAGGGCTGGCAGGAGCAAGATATCACCATCGCCGGCGTGCTCAAGGCGCAGGGTTATCACACCGCGCAGTTCGGCAAAAACCACTTTGGCGACCGCGATGAGCATCTGCCGACCAACCATGGATTTGATGAGTACTTCGGCAGCCTTTATCACCTCAATGCCTCGGAAGAACCGGAGAACCGTGACTACCCTCGCGACTATGTCCTACCCAGCGGAAAGACCTTCCTGGAACAGTACGGCCCACGCGGCGTGGTGAGGTGCAAGGCT
>JAJDBZ010000636.1 GCA_029261095.1 Candidatus Omnitrophota bacterium
GAACGGGTGATGAAGTCAAGATCGATTCCGAAAACAATAAGATCGAAAACATCACCCAAGGCCTCCAGCATGACCTTGCGCCGCTCGGAGATGTCGCGCAAATCATCGGAGCAGGCAACGTTTTTGAGTACGCAAAGAAAATCGGAATGGTTGAATAGAGCAGAACCCACCCCGCTTCCTTAACCTTTAATCCCCAACACGATAGATATGTGTTTAATAGATATACTTATTTAAGTGTATAATCTTACGTTGGTACATCATTAGATTGGAATGATTTTACCCACCCAAGCACTTAACATTTTAAACCAGTTATCATTAATCAACTAATTTTAAACAAACAGACGTAGACAAAACCAATCTTTACTAATTTGGTATCAGGTTACTAAGGAATTCTCCAACTCGATCCGCAAACTCAGGTGCCCATTCATGGGCACCTTCAAATACACAGCCATGATTCTCGACGCCCCTACCTTTGAGCACCGATTGATCTTTTAAAAACTGCTCAGAGGGATAGAGCAGATCATCCTTCCCCCTTCCTAGGAGAACCGGGGGTAATTGGATCGATGGATGGCTGGCTATGTCCGGCGGAACATCCCCCCCGAGGACAATGATTCCTGTCGAAGGGTGTCTGTGGCTTGCCGCCGCGCGATAGGCCATCGCAGCCCCTTGTGAAAACCCAAAGAGGACGAGAGGAATCTCAGAGCGTACCTCCCCGGCTATCTGGTCCAGAACCTTGTCAACATAACGCTGGTTTTCGAGGATGGCACAATCGCGATGAAATCGAGTCATCCAACTGGCAACCACCTCACCGGTTTTCCGGAGGTAAAAGGGGTGCAAGGCTTGAATGGAGCACAACCCATATCGATCAGCGAAAGGGATCTTTTCCATGCGGGCGAGATGGATCTCCGCGTTCTCCGCGTACCCATGGAACCCGACGATGATGGCTTCCGCCAATCCCGTTTGGGGAGGCTTCCAAAGAAAATGACCTTCCACGGACACCTCAATGAATCGGTTGTGAACGTTCCCTTCCTGAGGGTGTGAGGAATCATTCATTGTCGGGAATCTCCTCTAAGTCGAAGAATCAAGTTTCATCTGCCAGACGGTATTGTCGCTCGCTCCAGACTGATACCCTGTCAGGACTCTTTCTATTGACGTTTCCAATACAGCCCATTGGGAAATTCATACTCTGCTAGCGATTCCGATTTCATTTCAATGCTGTACCCCGGCTCTGTGGGGAGTTGGTATTTGGCCTGTTTAACGACACACGGGTTTAAGAAATGTTCGTGAAGGTGATCGACATACTCGACGACACGGTTTTGCAGGCTTCCGGAGATCCTTAAGTAATCGATGACGGCGAGGTGTTGAACATACTCACAAAGCCCGACTCCACCCGCATGGGGGCAGACAGGTATCTCGAACTTGGCTGCCATTAAGAGGACAGCTAATACCTCGTTGACACCTCCCAAGCGGCAACTGTCGATCTGACAGAAATCAATTCCTTCGGATTGCATGAGTTGCTTAAAGATGACTCGATTTTGACAGGCTTCTCCTGTGGCGACGCCGATCGGTGCGATCTCTTTGCGAATCCGCGCATGGCCAAGGACATCGTCGGGGCTGGTCGGTTCCTCAATCCAATATGGATCGAAAGGAGCGAGCTCCCTCATCCAAGAGATGGATTGTTCGACATCCCAAACCTGATTCGCATCAACCATTAACCTTCGGTCCGGACCGATCTCTTCCCTTACGATACCAAGCCTGCGTTTGTCATCCTCGATATCCCGGCCAACCTTGATCTTGATATCGGTCCAACCCTCCGCGATGGCCTCACGGCAGAGCCGGCGAATCTTCTCTTCTGGATATCCCAACCACCCTGCCGAAGTGGTGTAGGCGGGATAACCAACTTCCTCAAGTTTCCCTGTTCTCTCCTCAATTCCTTTCTCGCTTTTAGTCAATATGTCGAGAGCTTCATTTGGGTCGAGGGCATCGGTGATATACCGAAAATCAATAAGAGAAACGATCTGTTCGGCAGACATGTCTGTGACTAACTTCCAGACCGGCTTCCCTTCTCTCTTAGCCCATAGATCCCAGATCGCATTGATCAAGGCTGCGGTTGACAAATGAACCGCGCCCTTTTCAGGACCGATCCATCGAATCTGACCGTCGCTGGTCAGTCTTCTCCAAAATCCCCCCATGTCTCCTGTGATCTCATCCAAGTCCGACCCCACTATCAGATTCGCGAGCGTTTCAGCGGCGGTCACACATATTTCATTCCCTCTCCCGCAAGTGAATGTCAGGCCATGGCCATCGAGCCCAGGAGTGTCTGTCTGTAGGATGACATAGGTGGCAGAATAATCCGGATTGGGGTGCATGGCATCGGACCCATCCAGTTGGTTTGAGGTCGGGAAGCGGATATCCTTGACTAAACATTGCTCAATACGTGGAGCCATCATCGAGACCTTTCTCGTTTTCGATTCGTTGGTTTCACTCAGGTCAGGATTATACGTGGCCGGTGACCTAGCCGCCATCCTCCCGACCGTTGACAATAGCAAATCATACACCCGGACGGAGACCGAAACTGTGATGAGTCCAAGTGAGCCAGGAAGATGTTTTAAGATTCTTGTTTTTTCAGTGTTGTTAGCGCTACAAACATTCGGAGGAAACCAAATGGTGCTGGCCAAAGATCAGACCCAATCCGGTACGGCATTGGATGGCGTGCCTCTCATTCCCCGTGAGATCCTCTTCGGGAATCCCGATAAAGCCAGCGCCCGATTGAGCCCAGACGGCCGTTTTATCAGTTACCTTGCACCCGTAGATGGAGTGCTCAATGTTTGGGTGGCACCCGCCAATGACCCCACCTCAGCCGAACCGGTAACCCCGGACAAAAAACGAGGGATTCGGATGTACTTCTGGTCTTATACCCCGAATCGTCTTCTTTACCTCCAGGATACAGATGGAGACGAGAACTATCATGTCTACTCGGTCGATGTGAACAAGAAAGAGACAATCGATCTCACTCCTATAGAGGGCGCGAAGGCTCAAATGGAGCAGATCAGCCACACCTCCCCCAATGTGATCCTGGTCGGCCTAAACGATCGCGATCCACAACTCCATGACATCTATCGACTGGATATCCTTTCGGGCTCAATGACTCTGATTCAAGAGAACCCTGGCTTCGCCGGGTTCCTTGCCGATGAAGATTACAATGTGCGGTTTGCGATGAAGATGACCCCCGAAGGTGGCCAACAGATTCTGAAACCGGGAGATAAAGAGGATTGGGAAGATTTCATCACCATCGGGCCCGAAGACATGCTCACCACATACCCAAGCGACTTTAGCAAGGATGGGTCGGTCCTGTATCTGTATGACAGCCGGAAGCGTAACACCTCAGCGCTGGTAACTATCGATCTGGAGACGATGAAAGTGACTCTGGTGGCGGAGGACCCTAGGGCCGATCTCTCCGATACGATGACACACCCGACCGAGAAAACGCTTCAAGCCGCGGCTTTTACATACGACAGAAAAATATGGAAAGTTCTCGACCCGGCCATTCAATCTGACTTCGACTATCTGGAATCGGTCACAGATGGTGACGTAGAAGTGGTCAGCCGGACCCTGGATGACAGTCAGTGGATGGTGGCCTATGTGATGGACAACGGACCCATTCGGTACTACCGGTATGACCGGAGTGCGAAGAAGGCCCATTTCCTCTTTACCAATAGGGATGAGCTCGAAGATCAACCGCTTGTCAAAATGACGCCGGTCATCGTGAAGAGCCGTGACGATTTCAACCTGGTCGATTACTTGTCCCTTCCACCTGGTGCGGATTCGGATGGTAATGGATTTCCAGATCAACCTCTCCCACTGGTTCTTTTGGTCCATGGAGGTCCATGGGCCCGCTCTGAATGGGGCTACGATCCGCAACACCAATGGCTGGCCAATCGCGGCTATGCGGTTCTCGATGTCAATTTCAGAGGATCGACGGGGTTCGGGAAGGATTTTACCAACGCGGGTAATTTTGAGTGGGCAGGAAAAATGCACGACGATCTAATCGATTCGGTCAATTGGGCGATCGATCAGAAGGTAGCCGATCCAGATAGGATCGCGATCAGCGGTGGAAGCTATGGCGGTTACGCGACATTGGTCGCCCTTACTTTCACTCCGGGTGTGTTTGCCTGCGGGATCGATATCGTGGGACCCTCCAATCTGATTACTCTTCTCGAGTCGATCCCTCCCTATTGGGCGCCGATGATCGAGATGTTCACCACTCGGGTCGGCGACCACCGCACTGAAGAGGGAAAGAAATTCTTAATGGAGCGCTCTCCCCTCTCTAGAGTGGAGGAAATCGAAGATCCCCTGCTCATCGGGCAAGGTGCTAACGACCCTCGGGTCAAACAGGCAGAGGCCGATCAGATCGTGAATGCGATGGAGGAGAAAAAGATTCCGGTCACTTACCTCCTCTATCCTGATGAAGGACACGGGTTTGCGAGGCCCGAAAACCGTCTCTCCTTCTTTGCGGTGATGGAAGCGTTTCTGGCTGAACATCTGGGAGGACGGTACGAGGAGATCGGAGACGATTTTGAAGGTTCCAGCATCTCTATTCCCACCGGAGGAGATGAAGTGCCCGGCCTCGCGACGTCCTTAGACAAGATAGAATCGAAAGAGAAGTAACCCGGAAGAACTAGGAGAAATCAGAGTATCATGTCCCCGTTACACACAACTCCAAGAACTCTTCTGAAACTATCCCGGGAAGTGTCGGAGTTGTAAGTCGACGGGCCAAATGGCTTTGTTCGTAATCCGGATCTGCAGTTGAAGCGAAATTCTTACATCGATCACACCCGACAACACAACCTTGTAGGGCTTCGCTCCGAAACACTTGGTTGGACTCACTATTCCAGAGATCTTTGAAAGGGGTCTCAAAAACATTCCCGATCGGTTTCAGGTTTGTAAGGTTGGCACAAGGAAAGAGATCCCCATTCGGGAGAAGAAAGACCCAATCCTCTTCAGCGGCGGAACATCCGCCTGAGTGAATGGGGAGGGATGTACCCAATACTCGCTCAAAGGGAATAACTCTTTCGGAAATATTCTCGGGTACACCAACAGGAATCCCGACCTCTAATCCAGCATTTCGAAGATCCGAAAAAAGAGAATTCAATCTCTCCGGTTCATAGATCAGACTCCATTCACGCATCTCCCAGGACTCAATGAGCAGGTGAGAGAAACTAATCGTGTCGGCTCCCAACTCAGCTCCGAGATGAATGAAGTCGACCGCTTCGTCGGCATTACCTTTCATGAGTGTGAAGTTGAGCGAGAGTGAAGTTCCGTGCGGAGGATGTTGTTCCCGAGCTCTCCTGAATGCCCGAAGGTTTCCAATCACGGTATCCCAGGAAGCACCACGTCGAATGTATTCAAAAGTCTCTTTGGTTGAAGCATCGATCGAAACACCAAGCACATCCAATCCTTCAGTCAGCAGAAACTCTGACATCTCTTCGGATAGGTGTGTGCCATTCGTTTGAATACGAGTGAATGGAATGCCTGACCTCTTTGCAGCTTGAAGTCCTTCCCTGAAATTCCTCAGAGTAAGCGGCTCTCCACTACACGAGAGGGCCAGTTGGTTGATATACGGAAACACCTCGCATTCCAGTGTATCGATCTGGCCCAATGACATTCGCGCATTCTCCGGATCTTCCACAGTCCGGAAACACTGCCTGCAATCAATGTCGCAAGTGGATGCCAAATCCATCATCATGACAATCCGTCGATGGTTGCCCAACAAACCCTTCTTGATTGGAATCACAGGACCTCCCAATGCAACATGAAATTCATTAATTGATATTATCTCTATTTTTGTAAGGTGTCAAGTCATTAATAGTCCTTCCTGTGGGGGACATGGGATTCGGTTGATGACGGTTTAGTAGTGAATGGATTTCAACCTCAGGACTCACCAAAGGTGGGAAGACCGGGGAAATGAGCCTGATCGGCGTGAAATTATGAAATGCCTAATCTATTCAGGGGGACATCGTCCTTCGGAAATGGAGCATTTGGGTTCAGACAGCAGGTAATTCTGTTGAGAGTCCCCGCTTCCTATTCCACCTCGGACAGGAAGTCGACCAAGTCTTGGCTTTGGAAAACTGGCTGGGTGGAGGGTTCTCCCATCCAATGTGTGGAAAACATCCAGAGATCCCGGTAGTCAACCACCCCGGTTTTGTCCAGATCAAACTTACTGGCTCCTGTCGGCGACCCCGTGGGCGTCGGTGTTATTGTGGGCGTGTTTGAGGGAGTAAAGGTATTGGTAGGAGTAAATGTGAAAGTTGGAATGGGAGTAGCGGTTTCCACATGGGTGGGTGTCATTGTCGCGTCGAGTTCGAATGCCAAGAGGTTTGGGTTAAAGATGTAAACCACTCCCGAGATGTTGGTGATCCCGTCAGCTTGAGGAGCCCCGACCGCCACTTCATCTCCTGCTGTCGGGAACAAGTCGGCTGAATCGATCTGGAACCCGAACCGGTCAAAAGACTCTTCCCCGTATATCCTCATCGCCTCGGCCTCGAACTCGAGTTGAAGGGGTAAGTTGGGTGGGTGGTTGGCCATTTGACTCCGAGTCACGATTGACAGAGCTCCTGAATCGTTGTCGTCACCAGGAGCATCATACCGCGAGGCGCCGATGATGAGTTCGGTTGTCCCATCGTTCCCCAAGACATCTCCCTCGTTCATCGTCGCTCCGAAGAGCGCCTCATTAGGACCATCATCGTCTGGGCCACCGATAGAGGTGATGAATCCTGTTGGGTAAACAACCTCATCCGAAAGGAATCGGCCTGGGAGATCCACCAATCCGCTCCCGCGAAATAGGGTCGCCAACCCCTCATCATCCTCATCAAAATCTTCGGGGTCTGCGGGCAACAGTTCCCAAAATGGAACGCCGACCCAGAAATCATCAACCCCGTCCCCATTCCAATCGGTGACAAAAATTCCTTTTCCGAGGAGGTCGAACTGCGTCTGGCCTGTAAACGTAAAATCAGCCCGCGTGTTTGCGAGTTGGATCGGCTCAATGGCAGGTGGATTTGGAAACAGTGTTTGTGATTCGAACAAGTGAATCCGTCCGGGTCTCAGCAAGGTCGCTGTGTTTCCACCCGCCTGGATGGAGATACTCTCGTTGGGTGCGCCAAGAAGCAGTTCATGAAATCCGTTGTTGTCTAGATCGGCGGCGGCTAGAGATTCTCCAATACGTGCGAATTTCAGGGGACCATCTATGACTCGGATCTGTTTGTCGAACTCTTGATACTCGGGAAAAGTCACTGGATCCAACGCTTCTTGGAGACTGATTTTGGGAGTGGCCAGCCAATCGGACCGGGCATGAACGACGAAAACGCGGCCGCTTTCATCGGGTAAGTCCTCTTGTGTGTTTGGAGCGGCAAGAACGAGATCATCGCGGCCATCGTTGTCAAAGTCCTGTGCGATCATCTCCGTCCCGACCTGGTCACGCCGGAAGGCTCCATCAATCATGACATGGGCTTCGGATGCATTGAGATGGTCAGAATTCAGATTGAACAATGTCCTGCCTTCAGAAGGGATCACCACGCCCCCGAAGAAAAGGTAGATCCGACCGGATTGGCCCTCGTCGTTGGCATCATATGTTGGCGCTGAAACAGCCAGATCGGGAACATTGTCACCATCGTAGTCTCCCACGGTGACTCGCCGACCGAAGGCGCCATCGTCATCTTCGCCAAAGAGGGTGAGGGCCGGACGCGGAATCGGATTCTCGAGATCGATGTAGCCGAGCCTTGGAAGGGTCGCACCATCAAAGACGTCGACACGGCCGACGGTACGGTCTTCTTCGTAGTCTTCGGCGAAATCGCTCGAAACAAGGACATCGGGGGTAGGATCCCCGACCAGATCGACAAGTTCGACGTGAATCCCTGTCCGGTCACCACTATCTTTCCCCACGATACGCAGAATTCGTCCGTGATCCTCCATATCCACAGTCAATAACGCAGAAGCGGAACCGGGGGACAATAAGATCAAAAAGACAGCAATCAGAAGGTTTTTTATGTAAAAGGTTTCTCTCATGTAAATTTAGGGATTTCCAAGTTTCATTATCGGGTGTCTAGAACCCCTATTTTAGGCCGAAATGGGGCTTGATTGACAGGTCCGCCAAATAACATGTCAATCGGGAAACAGGCCATCAATCTGGTGTTCAGTCAGGTCATGAGCGATTCCATGGGGAAGTTGATGCTTGGAGCAGTATTCGGGGAGAGTTTTCAGAGTTTGAAGAAAGGCCTCTCGTGGGATACTTTCTAGCGGAATCCGACAATCCTCCAAGGCCTTTCTCAGCGGGGCAGTGTCCTGCCCTTGAAGTTCAGCCATCACAAGAATACCAGGTCCGACCAGGTCTCCATGAGGCAACCCCTTTCCCATTGTATTCTCGACCGAATAGGCGAAGTAATGTTCGCTCCCTTCCTCAGGGCGAGAATGGCCGATGAGGTTACACATTTGCACCTCAAGCGCCAGACAATCGAGAAGTTGTTTCAGGCCTTCCCTTTCCCCTTTTCCGGCGGATGGAGCGCAATCGTAAGACCCTTGGAGAATCGATTCCGCCATTTGATCGATGTAGGGGATGTATTTCGTGGCAGGTGAATTCATTCCTTTTGCGTCCGCATCCTTCCAGTCCCATCTCCCGGTGGCTATGGAAAGGGTGTCGCAGATTCCAGCGGACCGGATCGATTCGGGGGCGGCTCTCAGAACATCGTAGTCGACAATGAGACGATCCGGACATTGAGTCTCGATATATCGGACACACCCATCCTCGCGGTAACCGGATGCCCAAGTCAGAAAAGCATCCACAGAGAGTGCTGTGGGAAGACTGACTAGGGGGAGATTCTTTTCCGCGGCGAGGTACTTCGCCGCGTCCACAGCCAACCCTCCGCCGACCGCATAAATGACTTCGCCTTCAAACCCTTCAAGGAGTCCCTTCCAGCTGTTGACTGTCGCCTCGATCACCTCGGTTCCCCAAACGGTGGGGAGATCGAGGCGATCCTTGACCGCCTCCCAGGCTGCCGTGGTGGTGACGAGAGCAACTCTTCGCGTTTCTTTAATGGAAGAGAACGGTCTTTCCTCAATAGAGGGGATGGGCCAAATTTTAGTCACGTGTCGATACGTCCCTCATGGTTCTCGGGGTATCCTTCAAAAAAGAGACACCGTTCAAGAACGGTGTCTCACTGATCATCCTTCTCAATGACTTCGCTTGATCGATTAGAACTTGATTCC
>JAJDBZ010000637.1 GCA_029261095.1 Candidatus Omnitrophota bacterium
CTGCGATCTGTTCCAAAACGATGCGTGTCGAGAAGGGGAGATTGGGTGCGGCAACTATCTCGAAATTAGGTTGGATGTGGAGAAACTCTTTGAAACCATCTGGATAGGGAGATTCTTTCTCATGAGGACGCCAAACCCACTCGCCTTCGTTTTCCCCGATATCGATCTCGCCTAAGAGAAGAAGATCGAACAAAACCGCGCGAACCATCTTGGGGCGAACATCCTCTTCGAAAATATCCATTACGGGACAAACGGATTCCTCGATCGATGAGACTTGGCACCAACCAACACTTTTAGATCGTCCCTCCTCCAGCAGCGTCAAAACCAAGTCGATATCTCCTTGAGTCCCATGATGCTGTTTGGCGGTGTGGATTCCATAAAGAGGGTGACCCGACTCAAGTTCCTGCAAAACCCGAGGGTAACTTTCTGGAGTGATGGCTAGTGTTTGTCCCTCTTGAGAGATTGCCTTGATAGTCAGCAGCTGGTCGAGGACTCGTTGGACCCATTCCTCCGAGTAACCACAGAACTGTTTCTGCAACTTTTTCAACCGGCTGCCAAGGAGGAGTTCGTTAAGACTTTCCGAGTCTCGCTTGTGAACCTGGTCGCGTTTGGTCAGCTGGAAAGAATTGCGCGAACAATATCCGACGAAGGTCAGTAAATCGTTTTGCCACACGCCTGAATGTGAATAGATGCCTGTGGGTGCATTTGCCGAGACGAACGAATCGATCGGCGTAAGTTCGAGAATCTCTTGGATAAGAGGATCGATTTCCTCAAAGGTAACAAACACCTCTTGCTCGGTCTCGCTTTCGAAAGTGACACCGACAATGCCCGAGTGAACGAGTTCATTCATCCCGTGAAAAATCTCGGGTTCCGACCAGATCTCGCGAAAGCAGGCAAAATCTTCGAGCCGCCACTCTTCTCGTGGACGGAGTTCCAGGAATCGTAGAAGTTGAAATGCTTGTTCGGACAATTCTTCAAGAATGAGGGTAAGGGATTTCTTTTGAGTGACTTTCCGGATAATTCCCGAAGCAAGCCGTTGTTTCGAATTTTCGGGAGTGAAGTGACCGATGCGCGAGGCGATGTTCTTCAGGTTCGGAACATTGGTCCCCATCAGATAGGTCAGGTATTTCACTTCGATTCAATCCTTTCAGGCGGGTAACGCCGCTATCGATACCGCGGGACGCTTAAACCGCAGGTGGTACAAAGTCCGGGAACAATTCCCGACAATCGTTGATGTCGTAGCTGTATCCCTGTTCGGTAAGAAAGAGCTGGCGCTTGGTGGCGAACTCTTGTTCCACGCTATCGCGGGTCACTACAGTATAAAAGTGAGCGGTCTTTCCAGATGCTTTCGGGCGCAAGATTCTTCCGAGTCGTTGCGCCTCTTCTTGCCTCGAACCAAAGGTTCCCGAAACCTGAATGGCCACATTCGCATCGGGCAGGTCGATGGCGAAATTGGCAACCTTCGAGACCACCAGAAATTTGATTTCGCCAGTCCTGAATGCTTCAAACAGCTCCACACGCTTACCATTAGGTGTTTGCCCGGTAATCAAGGGGCACTTCAGTTTATTGCTGATGTCACGGACTTGTTCGAGGTATTGTCCAATGACAAGGACACGGTCATCTTGATGTCTCTCCAGGAGGCTTTCGATGACCTTCATCTTGTTGGGGTTCTCGGAGGCGATACGGAATTTCGAACGGTTCTCCGCGGCGGCATAATCGAGACGAACGCTTGAATGAAGTGGGATGCGGAATTCGTGGCATTCGGCGGTAGCGATCCAACCCTTCTGTTCGAGCTCTTTCCATGGCACGTCGTATCTCTTGGGACCGATCAGACTGAAAACATCTTCTTGGAGTCCATCTTCTCTCACAAGGGTCGCAGTCAGTCCCAATCTTCGCCTGCTTTGGATCTCCGCAGTCACTCGGAAGACAGGCGCGGGCAAGAGATGGACTTCGTCATAAATGATCAAACCCCAATTCTGTGCGTTGAAGAGGCCAAAGTGCGGGAAGGGTCCTTCTTTGTCTTTCCGGTAGGTGATGATCTGGTAAGTTGCGATGGTGATGGGCGCGAACTGTTTCCTTTCGCCGCTATACTCCGCAATGTCTTTTTCCGGAATGGATGTCTTGTCCATAATCTCATCCCGCCATTGGCGCAGAGCAACCACATTGGTGGCGAGGATCAGGGTCTGTGTCTGAAGAAGGTTCATCGACATGATCCCAACGACGGTTTTTCCCGCGCCGCAAGGGAGAACGATGACCCCTGAGCCTCCTTCGGCGCGTCCTCCTTGGTGAAAAGCGGCCGCCGATTGCTCCTGATAGTATCGAACGTTAAAAGGTTTTCCTTGAAGAGTCGTGTCGCGCATTTGAAACCGGTACGCATCACCCTCCACATACCCCGCTACATCTTTTACCGGAAAACCGATCTTAACCAGCTTTTGTTTCAACTCTCCGCGATGTGCGGGGTCGACACAAAAGGTGTTGGGTCTTTTCTCCTGGAGGAGAAGGGGGGCGATTTTCTTGTTTAACTTTAGTTGGTCTGCGAGCGCGGAGTCGCTGCACCGAATCACCAAATCTTCTCCCGACTTCTCAAGGAGAAGTTTCCCAAACCGTGAAAGGTAATCCTCAATATCGATTAACAGATTGCTGGGGACATCGTATTTGCTGAAATCATGGAGCGTGCCGAAGATCTCATCTTTCGTTGCGCCCGCTGCGGCCGCGTTCCAAATGGAAAGGGGAGTCACACGATAGGTGTGGATGTGCTCGGGACTTTTGACCAGCTCGGCGAAGAGCGCCAACCGGTCGCGGGCTTCCACAAAGGAAGGATTGTCAACCTCAAGCAAAATGGTGTGGTCGGATTGGGCAATTACGGGTTTGTGAGGGTCGAATACCATACGAAGACTGAACCTAACTCCTAAAGGTGTAACAGAATTCCCTTAAATTGGGGCATCCGAGTACTATAGCAGATGAGGGAGCAGACGGAAGGAAGACGGAAATGCACGCGAGAATCGACGAATGGGAGTTGAATCGTTCGGGTGTCGCCTTGTTGGGGGCACCCTGGTTTCACAAGATACGGGTTGCGAGTCAAAATCTGTCGGGGTCAAATAGAGGCCCCTTGATTCTTCAATGAGTGTCAATCATGAGGAGAAAACATGAACCTTAAAGGCAAAGTAGCAATAGTAACGGGGGCCAGCAGTGGAATTGGCCATGCAGTCGCAAAGGACTTAGGGTCGGCCGGCTGCCATCTCATAGTCACGTCACGCCGGACTGAGAAACTACATGAGTTTGAAAGAGAGTTTCCAAAGACAGTAGTTGTCCCTGGCGATATCTGTGATCCAGACATGCCTGATCTCCTGTTTCAGGCGGCGGAAGAGAAGTTGGGACCGGTCGACATCGTATTCAATAACGCTGGGATCCTCGAAGTCGCACCGATCGACAAGATCGACATCGACCGAATGTGCCGGATGGTACGAGTCAATGTCGAGGCGGCGTTTCGTCTTATCTACACCGCGGTTCGGTACTTTAAAGAGAAGGGATCGGGACATCTGGTTAATACCTCTAGTGTGTTGGGGACCAAAACACGTCCGACGGCCGGAGCTTACGCGGGGACCAAATATGCTATCGAGGCTCTCTCAGAATCTTTACGAATGGAACTTGCGAGGAGCGATGTTCAAGTGAGCTGCATCGAACCTGGATTGGTACTCACCGAAATTCATGACTCATGGGAGACACATCCCAAAGATCTGTTCAAGATTGAAAACCCGCTGACTCCCGAGGACATCGCGCGGACCGTCCGGTTTATCCTGGAGCAACCGAATCATGTTCGAATCCCAAAAATGCTGGTACTGCCGGGTGAACATGAGATCTAGAGGAATCGAAAGTGGGTGATGTGTTTGAACTTCGATATCTCATTCAGGGGAAAAGCTCTTGTTGGTTTGGCCTACACCATTATACTCAACTAGAATGAATAGATTGGTTTGTTTGGATCTGCGTTCTTGAGATTGATGCTCCTCGCACTTTTCACAGACTTATGTTTTCGAAAGGTATTTTGATATGAAATCCCCCTCTTCTTCTTTCTTCCGATTGGTAGCGTGTTTAATTTTCTTGGGTTCCTTCTTTTCCAGTTCTGCGGTTTACGCTGTCGGATCTGCTACCGGAACGGTGGTGGACGCTACGGGGAACCCGATCGCCTTTGCACAGGTCCGGGCGAACGACCCAATCCAATTCATCACTTATTTCGAATCCTCTGATGCCAACGGAAAGTATGAATTTACGAATATGACCCCTGGCAACTATCGAATACGAGCTTCGAAATTCGAATACGTTGGAGCCTACCATGATGGGAGCACCTATGACGAGGACAACCCAGCAACAGTAACCATTCCGGATGGGGTCGCGGTCACAGGAATCGACATCACACTTCCGGATGGTGGAACGATATCGGGGACTGTCACCGACCAATCCTCAGGGCTTCCCGTCTCCGGAGAATCCTTATTTGTGGACACGCAGAATTCCCCATTCCCTTGGTGGAGTATTGGGACATCGACCGATGGAATGGGGAATTACCAGATTCGGGGACTACCCGATCGTGACGATTGGTTGGTGAGCATTTTGTTTGGGGATTATGTTCAGGCCTACTACGATGGAGTTATGGAGTTTAACGACGCAACTCTGCTTACGATTTCAGGTGAATCGAATCTCACGGGAATCGATTTTTCTCTCGTGCTAGGCGGTGTTTTGCGTACCGCAGTGTATTTACCATCTGGCCTGCCGGTGGGGACGCCCAATGAACCTCAGATTCTGGACAACTTGCTCAACACGATCGCAAAAGACTCGAACGGCGATTTGTGGTTTGCAACCAACTCCGGAGTCATGTCCATTGTCGACTCAGTCACTCAAGGTATTCATCCTTCGAATAGTGCGCTACCCGGAAAAGAAGTACGCGATCTGGCCATCTCTCCAACAGACTCTCGTTTCTATGCCACGAATCAGGGCATTGCACGACACAGTGGCATGGGAGCTGTTGAGCCTTTTACCACCTCCAGTTCGAATCTCCCTTTCAACGATTGCACGGCGATCGAGGCGGTCTCCAACGCTGCTGTTTATATTGGCTCACCCACAGGAGACTTCACCATTTGGGATGGGGCAACCAGTTTCACAAACCACACCTTCTCCGACCGGGGTGAGCCAAGCGGGAGTACGATCAACGAACTGACCTACGACCCCACAGACAATGAGTTGTTGATCGGCACCAACCAGAATGGAATGACCGTTTACGACGTTTCGGGCAATACTTTTTCGCGGTTTACTACATCGGATGGCCTTCCATCGAACTCCGTGAGAACGATCGCCGTGGACTCAAACGGCGTGGAGTGGATTGGAACCAATTCAGGAATTTATTTGCGCGATCCCCTCAACCCCGACGTCACTTACACCACATCGGACGGACTACCCAGCGATTCGATCGAGGACATCTTTATTTCGAGCGCCACCCAAGTGTGGATTGCCACCTCGGGGGGAGTCGCGCATTTCGACAACGGGGTGTTTGTCGCCTACACGACCTTCAACTCGGATCTTTTCTCGAATAGCTGCTTGTCAATTCTCGATTGCGACGGGGAAATCTATATTGGGAACACCTCAGGGTTAGATATATTGGCAAACGGCGATTTTCATCATATCAGTCGCAATAATCGATTCATCAGTATTATTGCCACCGACACATCGACCGGTTTCAGCAGGAGCGGGGGATCGAGTAGTTCCATCGAAATGGACATCACAGGCCTACCCACGGGGAACTACACCCTTCGTACATCGATCAGCGGTTATCCCAACCGCTATTTTGATGGGGTTAACAATGAGAACGATGCGACGCCGATTCCCGTCCAGCAGGGAATGGAGACTGCGCAGCGATATTCAATAGAAGTTCTTCCCTATGGGGGGATCATGGGATCGGTGACCGACTCGGTGGGTTTGCCCGCCAATAGTGGAACCATGCGATTTTACCCTGTAGGTTCGACAAGCTCAGTCGGCTCGACCTCAGTCTCCCTGGGTTCTTATGAGAACTCGACACTCGCCGAAGGTGATTACTATGTGAGTTATTCGGTGTCGGGGGTTCCCGAAACATTTTTTCCAGGCGTGTTTGCGATCGGCGATGCTGTCATTGTTCATGTCACCTCGGGGGAAACCACTTTGGGAATCGACATCGAAATACCCACTGTGACCAACGGGTCGATTTCAGGGCAAGTAAGGGATGCCTCTGGGAATCCATACCCGTTCACGAATGTCTCGTTAAGCGGCTCCTTTTCGACAAGCCTCTTCAGGAATGACAGCTCGGATATCGACGGTTTTTTCATATTCGATGATATTGTTCCTGGGAATTTCCGATTAGGTTTTTCACCCTTCGGCCTACCACCCGTCTATTACAGCTCGACTTTCGATTTTAATCTCCTGACACCCGTCGGATTGGGAAGTGGAGAGGCTTTGACGGGAATTGACATAGTCGCTCCTACATTCACGCCTGGGACCTTGTTTGGTGTGGTAAAGGATAGCACTGGGGGTCCGATTGCCGGGGCTGAGGTGGCATTGGATGGAGGAATCATTTATCCGACCACCACGACAGGAGCGAATGGAGAATTCGTCTTTTCGAACCTTCCACCCTTTCCCAATTATTCTGTCAGTGCTCAAAAAGAGAGTCACACACCCGCCCGGTTAGACAACCTGGCTCTGCCTAATGGTGGGAGCATCGGACCCGTAACTGTCGAACTCACAGAATACCCGATGACGACACTCTCGGGACGGGTCACCGATGCGAGCGGAAACAGGTTATGGAATTCATCGGTAAGTTATAGTCACCAGAATAGCAATTACGCGGCCAACCCTCAAACAGATTGGGACGGAGAATACTTTGTTGGCGATATCCCTCCGGGTACGTTCAATGTTTCTGTGTTCTTCAGCGGTTACAATGGATTTAACGGCACAGTAACACTAGATCCCGGAACGAACACTCACGATATCGTTCTCACAAAGAACTCATCCTCGGGAGCCCTATCCGGAGTGGTGACCGACATGAGTGGGACTCCGCAACCCGGAATTCTAGTCGGATTCACCGGGTCGGGGAATTTCAATGCCAGGACTAATAAAATGGGGAGGTATTTAGCGGGTGGAATCAACTCTGGTACCTATACGATCGAGTTGCCCGGTTACCTCACCGAATCCACACCCCTCACAGATGTTTTCATCGACAACAGCGAAATCAGGACCGACCTGGATTTGTCAATCGGGCTGGAGATGGCTTATATCACAGGTTCGGTGGTCGATGGTGAAGACCATCCCGTATCTTTCCCCAATGTCCGCATAGAAGGATTGTTCTCACACTATGTTTACCAGGACTCTTATGGGAAGTACGGGTTGTGCGAACTGATCCCCCCGAACGGCTACAAGGTCTTTGTTGATGAACCAGGGTATATCGAACAATACTATGATGGGAAACTTTCGTCGGATTTTGCGGACCCCGTTTCGATTGTTGGATCGGGAGAGGTTTCGGGGATTAATTTCGTCTTGGATAAGGGAGCCTCGATAAGCGGTAGGGTGGTGGATGAGTTGGGAAGACCACTTGCCTCTACATCGATCTCCGCGAATTCGACGGATAATTCCTTTTCACAATCTCAATCGACAGATGCGTTCGGAGACTACCGTATCGAGGGATTAATCCCTGAAGATTACACCGTCAATTTGTTCAGGAGCAACTATTACAGCGAATATTACAACAACCAACCTTTACGCTCATCCGCCGATGTCATCTCGGTCGCGACCGGTAGCTCGGTTACTGGGATCGATTTCCAGATCGGCACCGGGGGCGGTGTCTCGGGTCAGGTAACGGACGCATCGGGTTCTCCCTACACCTCGGGACAAGTCTACGCTTACCTTTCGACCTCACCTGAGACTTCTCTGCGATCAACCAGTTTGAACGCCACCGGGGAATATGAGATCGACACACTCCGTCCGGGGAACTATTTCATTCAAGCCACGGCCGGGAACCGTCCGCCCGTTTTTTATACCTCCGCCTATTCCACAGCGTCCGCCATGCCCGTCACAATCACCACTGGGATGGTAACCAGTGGGATTGATATTGAGATTCCTGCCACAGCTGAGACAGCTTCGGTTACGGGAACGATCACCGACGTGAATGGTGATCCCTTACGTCGTAATGTTCGCATTCAGGGTGTGGATGGATACTCGGGAAATTTCAATGCAAACCCAGACGAAAATGGAAAATACCTTGCCTCGGGGATTCCCCCAGGATCTTATGTGGCATCCGTCCAGGAATCCGACACCCCGAGTTACTATTTTGGTGGAACCTATGACATTTCGATGGCGCAACGAATCGAGTTAAACCCCGGAGACCTTGAGACGGGAATCGACATCCAAACCGTGGATAGGCAAACAGGGACTTTGGGCGGCACAGTGAGAGACGACCTCGGAAATCCTCTTCAAGGCGTCAGCCTTGAATTGAGCGGCCCCTCAGTTTTTATTTCGGCCCAAACAGATTTAAACGGACAATACACCATCCCCGGAATCTTTCCACAATCAGGATATACCCTGACTGCTTTCCTGGCTGGATACTTTGAGGTAGAAGTAACCGAGATCACGATGCCAGCAAACGGGTCATTAACCCGCGATATCATTCTTGTCGATTTTGCACCTGGAATGCTGGCTGGAAAAGTAAGGGATGCGTCGGGGTACCCGATAAGCGGCGCCAGTGTATCGGTGGACGGGGCCAATGTGAACTATCAGGCCAACACGAGTTCTGACGCTTATGGCGATTACTCATTCGACATCTTGCCCGAAGGGGCATTCAACCTGAACGTTTCGAGGACCGGGTACGCATTCAATTCAATGTCGGGAATCATTGTCATCCCTGGAAATACCACAATGCAGGATGTCACTCTTCTCGAACCTTCAAACACAGGATCGATATCCGGAACAGTTTTCGACGCAAGCGGCAATCCAACTCCCGGAATTCGGGTTCAGGTCAGTACGCCGACATTCCGGCAATTCAATACGCGATTCGATGGAATTTATCGTCTTCCGGGGCTGACTCCAGGAACGTATTCCGTAGTCTTAACGAACGAAGAGGGTGACCCGACGGTAAGCGGAGTGTCAGTGGTTGCGGATCAAAACACACCCAATATCGATTTCAATCTCGATGTGACCTACGGAACGATCAGCGGTCAGATTACGGATCGGTTGGCAACACCGCTTTCCGGTGCGACTGTCGACGTGGACCCAATCGATCACAACTTTTTTCCGGCTCAGGTGACATCGGGTTCAAGCGGTCAATACATCATCACACGAGTTTTGAATGTCGAAGGTAAGGATTACACGGTCAATGCGATCGCGGATGGATACTACAAAACCTATTATGAAAACTCGATCAGTCTTTCCGGTGCGACCATTGTCAGCCTCCCCCATGGAGAATCGGTCGATGGCATCGACATCGAACTCGGTCCAGGTGCGACTGTAAGTGGAACTGTGGTGGATGGGGACGGGGGCCTTCCGATCGACTCGGGAACCATCCAATTCAATGGGAATTTCGGGTTTTACAACGCTTCTGTATCAGGTGGCTTCTTTACAATCAATACACTCGCTCCGGATGACTATTTCGTTTCATCCTCCATCAGTGAATATTCTACCGAATATTATGACAATGAGTCCTATTTCGGCCAGGCGATGACTCTTTCGGTCTCCGAGGGAGAGGTCGTGGAAGGAATCAATTTCACTCCGACACGTTCGGTGTCGATTAGCGGGATGGTAAGAGATGAATCCGGAACACCTTATGCTTCAGGATCAGTCCGCGCCTACGAAATTACACAAGATCCAAACAACTATTTTTCAGGCAATATCAGTTCCGGAATATACACGATCCAAAATATTCCTGCCGGGACTTATTACGTGTATGCCGCAATCTCCGGCAAACCTTCGATTTTCTATCCGTCTGCCTACGGCACGGCGGATGCGCAGATGGTGACGACAACCCCCGGACAGACACAGAGTGGGATCGATATCGTCGTGCCATCTGTCATTCCAGCGGGTTCGATTTCTGGAATCATCCTCGACAGGTTTGCCTCGGTTGACACTGCGATATCCGCCCGAGTCATGGGTGTGGACGGGACCAGTTGGAACCGGACTTACAACCTCGACTCCTCGACGGGGCAATACCTCGCGGAAGACCTGCTGCCGGGCACCTATCTGGTCGGGTTGGTGGAGCGGTCGAGTCCGCCTTACTACTTCGGGAACACTTACGATTCTTCCCTGGCAACCAAAGTCATTTTGGGACCGGGCGAAGCGAAAATAGGCATCGATATCATGGCGGTTGAGAAACCTCAGGCGACACTTCTCGGAATCATTCGCGATCAGGGTGGAACGCCCATTCCGCAGGCGGAGATCTCGCTCTCAAGGTCCAGTGTCTCTTATTCAAATGTTTTCAGCCGTTTAAATGGTTCGTACATGCTCATGAACATCTTTCCTGGTGAGGATTACGACTTAAGAGTGAATAAACCTGGTTATTATGAAACCATTATCGATCCAGTCCGGGTTCCCGAAGGGGAATCGACCACTCTCGATGTCGTCCTGAATTCGTATCAACCCACCACAATAATGGGGCATGTGGAGAATGCTTCGGGCTATCCATTGGTGTCCGCAGGTATTGGAATATCGGGCGGGAATCCAAACTTCGACGAGTTTCTATCGACGGATGCATTCGGAAACTACAGGTCGGATAACGTTCCGCCAGGGAGTTTCAATATGAGTGCTTCGCTTAGTGGGTACACTTCCGATTCGGTATCCGGAGTGAACACAACGCCTGGGAGCCCTGCGACAGTAGATTTCGTTCTGGACTTCCGTTCCGGTTTTGGCGTCGTGGAGGGAACGGTAACCGATTCGGGAGGGAACCCGGCCTATGGAGTGACGGTTCGGAGCAACAATTCCAGATCTGCGGTCACCCAACTCGATGGAACCTACCAAATCGTGAACCTGTCCCCCGGAACCTATACGATTTCCCTACCCAACGAGAATGATTCAGGGAGCCCGAGCGTGGAGAATGTAGAAGTTCTAGCGGACCAAGTCACCTCCGGCGTGAATTTCAGCCTTCAAGTCGCATACGGAACGATAGCAGGGACGATCCTCAACAACGAACTAGATCCGGAGCACGGGGCTAGAGTCGACCCCGATCCGGTCGATCACAGTTTTTCTCCGAGCACCGTCCAATCTGGTTTCGATGGAAGTTATATTCTGGGCCGCATCCGGACTGATGGAGGGCGAACTTATGTGGTTCGGGCATCCAAATCGGGGTACGTCGAAACTTATTTTGGAAACACCATCGACCGAGCGGGTGCGACAGAGATCAATCTCAATGCCGGGGAGTCTTTCTCTCCCGCTCCGATCCAATTAATACCAGGGGCTCGAATCTCAGGAACCGTCAAAGAGGAAGGGACTGGACGCCTTATTAACAGTGGAAACATACGGGCCTCGGGAGAGAATCAAACTTACTTCGCCTCGATCAACAACGCAGGGCAGTACCTCTTCGACACGCTGCCCCCTGCAGACTACGACCTATCCACGTCGATCTCAAAATACATCGTGGAGTATTACAACAACGTCAACTTTGAGGATGACAAAACGGTCATCACACTTGGCGAAGATGAGATCCTCGAGGACATCGATTTCTCTCCAGAATTAGGTGGGAGAATTTCGGGAACCATCACGGATGCAACAGGAAACCCGATTACATCGGGGACTGTTTATTCCTATGAGACAAGTCGGACTAATGACGACCGAAATTCCGCAGGGTTGAACTCCTCTGGCGAATACGAGTTCAATAATCTTTCTCCGGGGCAACACTATGTCTATGTTTCAGTCTCAGGGAAACCAAGTATCTTCTTCGGCAATATCTTTTTTGCTCCAGACTCAACCGAAGTAACGGTCAATGCCGGAGTCGAGACGATGGGAATCGATATGATCATCCCAAGCGAGGTTTCAGCGGGCTCCATTTCCGGGAGCGTGTTTGATACTTTCGGAAACCCCTATCCCAATGTAAACATGAATGTCAGCGGAGCGGACGGATCCACGGGGTCCATGAATTTTCGGACTGACTCGGAAGGGAGATATACGGTCGAGAATCTTTTGCCCGGCCTCTTTACGGTCGAGCTAAGAGAATCGCAACGCCCCGATTTCTACTACAGAAATTCATTCGATATTGGCCAGGCGATGAGAGTCAAAGTCAATGCGGGCTCAGCGGTTACGGGAATCGATATCACAGCCCCCGAACGGAACGATGGAAGTTTGTCGGGAGTCGTACAGAGCGACGATGGCTCTCCGATCAGCGGGATCAACGTCCATATCTCGGGGATGAGCACAGGCCAATCTGACACCACCGGTCCGGATGGTGTCTTTAATTTCCCTCTTGTATTCCCAGACACCTACGAATTAACCGCTTCTGGGCAGGGATACATCCCGGTTCAACAGAATGTGGTGGTCGAACCGGGTGTGAAGCAGCGTGGCGTGGTGGTGGTGATGGGCTCATCAGGATTCGGGTCAATCGCGGGCATTGTTACCGATGTTTCCGGGAACGCGCTCGAGGATGCCAATATTAATTTCTTTGGGCCCAGTTCGGATTTCGTGGATTCCGCCCGGACGACGCGTTACGGAGATTACTACCATCCGGGGCTTCAAGCGGGGACATACACCGGCAATATCAGCCTTTCTGGATATCAGACTCATTCCTTTTCTGGACTCAACATTCAAGGCGGTGTTCAAACCGATCAAAACTTTGTTCTCGAGCCTTCCACAAGTCGCGGCAGAGTTTCCGGGAGGGTGATTGATTCTAACGGACGGCCGGCTTACCGGATACAAATTCGGAGCGAGGGCCCATCGAGCCGGACGGCTTACACCTATCCGGACGGAACTTATCTCCTTGCCAATCTGACTGCAGGAACCTATCGAATCTATCTCCCAGACGAGACGGGTCCGACGGTTGAGCGAACCGATGTAGTGGTAGCGAATGGAGAGACTGTTGGGGATGTTACCTTCGAGTTGGACCAACCTTATGGAGCCATTTTCGGATCGGTGTTCGAAAACGGAACGGTCAATCCTGTCAGGGGCGGTACCATCCGGGCAAATGTATTCGAGGGTAATCATTCTATTGATGAAGCGGACATCAGCAATCAAGGCAACTATTTGGTCGGGCGGGTGCCCGCTAACGCGACGGGTGGAGTTCGTCTGTTGGCAAGAAACGAGGGATATGGATCAGTCTATTGGATGAGCCACCCCGCTTTCGAGGGTGCGAATCCAGTCCTCCTCGATGCCTTCGGCG
>JAJDBZ010000638.1 GCA_029261095.1 Candidatus Omnitrophota bacterium
GCGGTAAACTAAAGCGACCGGATTCCATGTTTGACTGCAAGGCGAAAACTGTTGCGGTAGGCATCGGCGAGCAATTCCGGTTCGCCATGTTCCCCATCTTGGTAGACCGGACCGACTGTGTGGATTACAAATGTTGCTCGAAGCATACCTCCGGTAGTGATGCGCGCTTCGCCTGTGGGGCAACCGCCAATCTTGCGACATTCCTCCAGGATGGCGGGACCACCCGCTCGATGGATGGATCCATCCACACCCCCACCGCCAAGTAGCGAGGAATTAGCGGCATTGACTATGGCTTCGGTCTCTTCACGAGTGATGTCACCTTCGACGATGTGAACGCGGTTCGGGATAGATTCGGGAATCATCGACTCACCTCCCACTTGCCTGGACGGCTCTAATCTAGCAACCTTTTCGGCCAAGCCCAGAGGGGGAAGAGTCGACATTCCTCAATTCCCTCTTCCGTTCAAATGAGAAAAGGAGCTGTCACCATGACCGTCCAGCCAATACCCGAAGGTTACACCACGCCGACCCCCTATCTCTGTGTCCAAGGCGCCGCCGAAGCGATTGAGTTTTACAAGAAAGTTTTTGATGCGACCGAGATCATGCGAATCGGGAGTCCCGATAGCAGAATCGGACACGCGGAAATCAAAATTGGAGAGGGGATTGTCATGCTCTCCGATGAACATCCCGAAATGGGGGTTTTGGGGCCTAAAACCATTGGTGGGACCCCGGTTTCAAATCTCGTGTATGTCCAGGATGTCGACGCCAAAGTAAAACTGGCCGAGGAGCTCGGATCAAGAATCCTCAGTCCGGTTCAAGACCAGTTTTATGGAGACCGATCCGGGAAAATCGAAGACCCTTTCGGGCATGTCTGGATGATCTCCACCCACACTGAGGATGTCCCTCCGGAGGAGCTGGATCGACGAGTCAAGGAAATGTACGGGGGGTGAATCCACTTCACTCCTCCTTCATCAGATACGCGAAAAGATCCTGCACCTGGTCCGGTTCCATGGGGTCAAGCAGCCCTTCGGGCATGAGAGAGAGGTTCGATTCATAGATCTCCTCCACTTCGTCCCGAGGAAAGGTGAGGGTCTCGTTCTCGCCGGTGATGAGTGTGACCGCGTCTTCTGTGGATTGCGCGAGCATTCCGGTGAGGATCGCCCCATCGGCGGTTTCGATCACATGACTTTGATATTCCGGACGGATGATGGAATTGGGGTCGACAGTGTTGGCGATCATCCATTCTTTGTTTTTCCGATCCATACTCGTTAGTTCCGGTCCGATTTCGTTTCCTTCTCCGAACAGTTTGTGGCACTTTGCACAGACATTGGTAAAGAGTTCGTGACCCTTCTCCGGATCGCCTTCTTTGAGACCGAGAATGGAAGTGACTCCTCGGATGCGTCCTTTCAACAAACCCTGCGATTCCTGTCCGATGTTCCCGTAATGATTCTCGACCAATGCCAGGAGGTCTTCATTGCGATGAAGGGTCATCCGGCGGAGCGGAGTCAAGGTCGCGTAGTCTTTCGGGATCTCCTCCTGGTCGACCTTCGCCAAAAACTCGAGGGTCCATTCTTCCTTTCCTGCGAGCAGGTTTATGGATCGTGACCGAATGTTCTCGGAAACGTGATCCATTACTGAATAGAGGTGTTTGGGAATGGCGGGATCGGAATAGTTTTCAAGTGCCCTCAGGCTAGCTTCCTGAACACTTGCGGGGACTTCGATGCCGATCAATTCAGTCAGTGGAAGAAGAGCGTCCCGGCTGGAGATCTCTCCCAGTGTTTCAATCAGTTCGACGCGCTCGCTCGACTCGGTATTGCTGGAGGATGCCTTTTCGATCGCGATATCGATGGCGCGCGGATGCTTCAGCCGAAGAGCGAACACAAGGCTCTCGCGGGTTGGGTTCTCATCCAGGACCTTCAGCAAGATGGCTGCCAGTGGTTGGGGCATCTTCTCGAAAGATTGGCCTTGAAGTCCTTTGGCGAAACCGGCAATGACGAGGCTCCTCGATTCATCATCCGGGGCCAGAGAGAAGAGTGATTCCGCCGCTTTCAAGTTGGAGTCGGTCGGGTCGGCGGTATAACGCCTCGCCAGTCTTTCAACAATTGTTCCCTCCACAATGGGTTCGTCCCAGAAACCAGGTTCGCTGAAGAGGGTCACCACATCGGTCGAGTGGGAGGCGGCTTTGTCTTCGAGGGCCCACCACAGGAGGAGTGGAATGAATGGATCCTCCGCGTCCTCATTTCGTTCTAGAAGGTTCTTGAGAATCGACAACATCTGCTCGCCCGTAACTCGTTTGCAATTCGATGCCACCTGACTCCTCACCACCCCGCTAGGTTCAATTTCCGCCAGATGAATCAAACGTTCCACGACCTCTGAACTCCGTTCCCTTTCATCTCCCAAAAACCGGACAGTCCATGCACGAATGTATTCGTTGGAATGATCGAGGAGGTTCAAACCGATTTCTTCGTTAAACCCCCCACTGACATACAAAGCCCAGAGTTCTTCAAGGGGCGATTCATTGCTCGGGTCTTCAAGAGCGGAACGAAGTCCTGGGATGACAGTTTCGTCTTTTCGCTCGGCGAGGAGGCGATTAGATTTCCTTCGGTACCAATGATTGGGGTGATTCAACATTTCGACCAACTCGGCGCTCGACTTCTCTCGAAGGTCGAAGAGCGCGACAGGTTCCGTTCCATCCGCCTCGATCTTCACAATTCTCCCATTGCTGCGATCCCAATCATCTTTGGGATCGACATGTGTCGCCCGCTTGTCATGCCAATCGGCGATAAACACCGAACCATCCGGTCCGAGCGCGCAATCGACTGGACGAAACCAGGGATCATTGGCGTTCAAGAGGTCGTGCGTGTATTCGTTCTTGAATGTTGATCCGTTCGGTTCGAGGGAATGGACCTGAACGCTGTTAGAGAGAAGATTGGCACCGATGTACTGGCCCGTGTACTGGGATGGGTAAGACCCCCCATGATAAACCACCCCCCCCGCGGTCACATGCCCTCCTTTGAAGTTCGGATGGGGAATGTGATGGAAGAACCCGAATGCATA
>JAJDBZ010000639.1 GCA_029261095.1 Candidatus Omnitrophota bacterium
AGAAGACCTCTGTTCCTTTTTCTATTGGGATGGATCCTCTCGCCGTTCCGTGACACATGAGCAAGGAGTTTTCGGTATTCAGGGAACTTCTTTGAAGTTCACCGAAACCGAATTATTGGCCGAACTCGATAGCAATCCGACCGCATTCTCGCCAAGCGCGGTCCTCCGCCCGGTTCTCCAAGATGCCATTCTCCCTGTCGCCGCCACTGTCCTTGGCCCCTCCGAGATCGCTTATCAGGCTCAGATTGGGAAGATCTACGAACGCCATCAAGTACCGAGACCCTTTATTCTTCCTCGATTTTCCATTTCGCTTGTCTTTCCGAAACAGGCATCCCATCTCACAGAACTGCAAATCGAGTGGAAAGATCTCACTCGTGACGAGGGCGATTTGATGAAAGGAATTGTTCAATCGGAGTTCCTCGACCATGGGTTGGAGGCCCTGAACAAACTGCAATCCACACATTCGGAGACCTTAACCACATTGATCGGATTGGCCCAGGAAAAGTCGAAAGGTTTGATCGATCCGCTGAACAAACAGTTCGGAAAGGTTGAGAAAACCCTCTCCCAGGTCGAAGATCTTCTAAGGCGGGATGAAATGAAGAGGCAAGAGAGTCTCAAACTCAGGATCGCCGCACTCAAGGAGGCGTTTGTCCCAGAGGGCAAACTTCAAGAGCGGGTTTATGGGATTCTCCCGTTTGTTGCGAGGTATGGGTTTGATTGGATCGGCCCACTCGTGGAAACCGCTGCTCATTGGGACGGAAACAAACACTACGTGTATCAATTGGGAGGAAAAGCAGAGTGATTGAGGCGAGAGCCGATGCCCGAGCGGGCCTAATTGGGAATCCCTCAGATGGTTACTATGGGAAGACCATCAGTTTCATTATGAAGAATTTCTCCGCACGAGTGTGGTGCGCCGAGAGCGATCGCCTCGAGGTGATTCCCGGTAAACGTGACCCCGTGAACTTTTCTTCATTGGCGGACCTCGCGGCGGATGTCGATCTCCATGGGTATTACGGTGGCCTCCGCCTTCTCAAAGCGACGCTCAAACGCTTCCATGATTACTGTCAGGAACAAGGGATCGAGTTACCCGAGAAGAACTGTCGGTTATGGTACGACACCAATATCCCCCTACGGGTTGGGCTCGCCGGATCCTCGGCAATCGTCACCGCCGCTTTTATAGCATTGATGAAGTTTTATGGAGTCTCCGTTTCAAAACCTCTCCTCCCAGGAGTTATCATGGAGGTAGAAACCAAGGAACTCAAAATACCCGCCGGATATCAGGATCGTGTCATTCAGGTGTATGGCGGAACGGTGTTCATGGATTTTAACCGGACATTTATGGGCGAGCATGGCCACGGTCGTTTTATTGAAATTGATTCCGCCAAACTTCCTCCTATTTATGTCGCCTATGATGATGGACTCTCCGAAGGAACAGAGGTGTTTCACAGCGATATTCGCGCGCGATGGGAACGCGGCGATAAGGAGATTGTATCCGCAATGGAGCAGTTCGCACAATTCGCCGAAGACTCGAAGCAGGCGATCGAAGAAGGAGACCACAAGAGCCTCGGTACGTTGATGGATGCCAATTTCGATCTCAGATCTTCACTCTACCGGCTGAGCGAGCGTAACCATCTGTTGGTCCAAACGGGTCGAAGGCATGGTTGTTCCTCCAAGTTTGCGGGAAGTGGCGGGGCTGTTGTTGGAATCCTCCCCGATGATTCGGTTTTCCCGAAACTGGAAAAGAGTTATGCGGAGATGGGAGCCAAAGTGGTTCGCCCCATCCTCGATTTGAAAGAGTGATCCCAAGGAGAAAACCGATTTCCGTATTACCATTACGGCCTCTTCTGGTTAAACTGAGGGTAGGGTTTCAATATGAGGGTGGATTAAAGGAAGGACATCTGAATGCAGGTGAGTTTGCAAAACCTTTCAGAGGAAATCGATCGGATCGATCCCGCACGAGTCGCGGAATTGGAGAATAAGGAGTCCAGCGACTCCCCCGATCTACGCAACTCGCTCATTAAGCGACTCGAGAAGGTTCTGGAAACTTTCCCTGAGGAAACGGACCCGGACCAAAAAACGCTCCCCTTCCGTGCCCTCGATTTTGCACTCGAGGCACACCGAGAACAATATCGCACATCTGGAAAACCCTACATAACCCATCCTGTGTCGGTCGCGGAACTGGTCGGCGACCTTGTACCCGACCGCTCGACCTTGGCGGCGGCGATCCTCCATGACGTCGTCGAAGACACCGAGATTTCCTCCGAAGATATACGAAAGGAATTCGGCCAGGAAGTCGCATTCCTGGTGGATGGGGTTACCAAAGTCAGTCAGCTTCGGTACGCGATGAGTCACGAAAAACAGATCGAGAATCTCCGACGTCTGCTGGTCGCAACGGCAAAAGATCTTCGGGTGATTCTGATCAAATTGTGTGACCGTCTCCATAACATGCGAACGCTGGCTCCTCTGACCCCCGCCAAACGTCGTCAGATTTGTCAATCGACACTTGACATCTTCGCCCCGCTTGCCCATCGGCTGGGAGTCGAGAAGATCAAGAACGAACTTCAGGATCTTTGCCTCTTCTATCTGAACCCGCGGATCTATCGACAGATCAAAGAAAGAGTGGCCGAACGGTTGGCTGAACGGCATGAATACGCCGAGAAGGTCAGGCACAACATCGCCGATGTATTGGCCACGCATGGAATTGAGGCAAGTGTCGAATGGCGTGTGAAACACTTCTGGAGTATCTACCAGAAAATGGAGAGAGACAAAAAGGATTTCTCTGAAATCTACGACTTGACCGGGGTTCGGATTCTCGTTGATTCGATCGATGAATGTTATGGGGCCTTAGGTATCGTTCATGCCGTCTGGCCGCCCGTTGAGGGGCGCTTTAAAGATTACATTTCGAATCCAAAGCCGAACGATTACCGGTCGATCCATACAACTCTTCTTGGGCCGGAAGGAAGACTACTCGAGGTCCAAATCCGCACCTCTCAGATGCACAAAATTTGTGAAGAGGGAGTAGCCGCCCACTGGCGGTACAAAGACCTGGGACGAAGCAGCCGTAGGCTTGGGGATGACGCAGCCTGGATACACCAACTCTCGGGTCTATTGAATGAAGAGATGGGTGCTGAAGAGTGGACTCAGTCTCTGAAAACTGAACTCTTTACCAGTGAAACCTACTGTTACACCCCGAAGGGAGACATTGTCCGTCTGCCCATTGGTTCATGCCCCATAGATTTCGCCTATCAAATCCATACTGACCTCGGGGATCGGTGTCAGGGCGCACGTGTCAACGGACGATTCGTGCCTCTATCTCACCGATTGAAAACCGGAGACCTCGTAGAGATCGTCTCTTCGAAGACGGCACACCCGACTCCCGATTGGTTGAATCTGGTTAAGAGTAGTCGCGCTCGCCAAAAAATACGTAACACACTGTTGGATTCAAACCGCGATACCTTGGTTGAACAGGGGCGTGTCCTCCTCAGTCGCGAACTTCACCGACTTGGAAAAGACCCCGCAAAATTCTATCAAACCAAACTCTTTCAAAAGATTGTCGATCAGTTGGAGGCGAAAGACACAGAAGATCTTTTTGCGCTCGTTGGGTTTGGGAGGATTGCCACCAAACAAGTTCTCGCTCGAATCATTCAATCGGAAACCAAAGGAAAACTGGTTCGCAAACGGACACAGGGTGAAACGATAAAGGTTTCTGAAATCGACGATGTCCTTTATCGGTTGGCAAAATGTTGTCACCCTGTCACTGGGGAATCGATTGTTGGCCTGGTGACTCGTAATCGAGGGATATCCATTCACCGGGAGAATTGTGTCAACATCACTAAATTTCAGGGCGACCAAGCCAGACTTATTCCATTGAATTGGCAGGGTTCCGCGGAAAAGGTATCCTCTGTCGACATCATTCTCGAAGCCTCCGACCGTCAACAACTGCTTGCTGACG
>JAJDBZ010000640.1 GCA_029261095.1 Candidatus Omnitrophota bacterium
TTCCATCCAGCTTGATATAATTCAGATCGTGCTTGCTGGCCTCAATCTCCAATTCCTCTTCCTCTGCGAGGTCACGATAAGCAAAGACATCAGGGTGGCGAAACAATGCATTATCGTCGAAGTTCATTTTTCCATCGAGGGCGAGAACATCCCCCTCGTCGGTAACAATCATAGGATTGATTTCGGCCAGGGAAGAATCCGTCTCTATGTATGTTCTATAAAGAGCCAAAAATAGACTGGCCGCTTTAAGCGCGGTCTTCCCGGTCAGTCCTATGCCAAAAGCGGTATTGCGCGCTTGAAAACCCTGTAGACCGTATCGAATATCGATCGGGGTTCGGATGATCGCATCGGGATTGGTGGCAGCGACTTCTTCGATTTCGACGCCTCCCGCGGCACTGGCGATTAATACCGATTGAGCGGTCGTCCTGTCGAAAAGGATGGCCACATAAAGCTCCTGTTTGATGGGTAAGGCCTCCTCCACCAATAGTTTTTGGACGAGGCGTCCTTCCGGCCCGGTTTGGTGAGTCACAAGATTCATTCCCAATATCGCTTCGGAATGGGTTTTGACTTCATCGAGGCTATCGGCGAGTTTGACTCCCCCACCTTTGCCTCTCCCTCCCGCATGAATTTGGGCTTTGACCACCCAACGGTTAGAGTCTATTTGTTTTGCGACATCGACCGCTTCCTCGATGGACGAGGCGGATTGGCCATCTGGAACTGGGACTCCGAATTTTCTGAACAACTCTTTGGCTTGGTATTCGTGGATCTTCATATCATCACCTTTCGATACGGTTGACCGAGTGTATCCGAATCGATAGAGACACATCAAGGCAACACGCATCGACCCTCCGAAAGTGACGGCGCTTGACTTCAAACTGAGGTATTTCTAGTTTCATGAGTATTCAGGAGGAAATGGGAGTCATCGTGCGACTATGAGCAGAATTCTACTGATGTGGGCCACCCTGGCCGGAATGACCTTTTCACCTCTGTCGATGACCGCTCAAGAGGAGAGAATCGATCGTTCGATTGTCATCACAGATCAAAATGGCACTCACTCATTTCGTATCTCCAGGATTTTCCCCGATCGAGTAGAAGTCCAAAGGGAACAATTCAAATTCTTTTTTAATAAATCCGACATCAAAAAGGCTGAGAATTCGGCAGTTTCCAATTTGATTGGCGAATGCGAATCGGTCCTGATTCGCCTTCGAGACCAGGATATCGAAAAATTCCCTCAAACCTTGGAGGACCTCACAGGCCTAAAAGCGAAGACTGAAGGGATGCTGGACATTTTTGGTTGGCTAATCTCCGATCTAGTCGAATCGGATCAAGAGGTTGAAGTCGCCATTCAACAAATTCAATTCACCCTGAAGACCATTCGAGAGAGTGAATTGCAGGTTAATGAGTTAAAAAAGAATTTGCGGTCGACGGACCCTATTGACCCTGATTGGATGAAGGCTTTCGAGGTTATTGCGGAAGAGATATCGAAAATTCCATTCACAGGGGTACGCGATTCAGCCTTAGCTCGATTTGAAGTAGATCGATCTCAGGTCGAGACCGAATTGACCCGAAACACGAGGTATCACTCTCAAAGAGCCCGTGATTTGATGGCGGAGATTCAATCGGGGATCGCGGAGGAATCCATGACTCCTCAGAGGTGGTCCTCGTTCATCGCTCAGGTAGAGAAGTCGGTTCAGCGGGTTCCCCTGAGAGATGTCCGGGCCGAGCTGGAACGCACTCTAGCCGAGTTCATCGAATCCAATCAACAGAAAGTGTTTCAACAAGGCCAGATTCAATCTCTCCAACATTTTGAGGACCGGCTCGATTCGTTATTGGCCAACGATGATACTGCTAGAGTGGATTCCCTCGAAATGAAGAACCTGGGGGATGAGATACGCAATCTGCCAGCATCTGAAGCACGGGATGCACTCATTGCGCGCATTCCATCAAGCAATTTGAATCTGTCGGATTCCCGCGTGGAAGAGCCGTCTCAAGTGATTCATTCGGACGCCCCCTCCCCTGCATCACCAGAAAACATCAAACCAATAATCGATGAACCTGAAGAAGACCCTGTGCCAATCATAAATCGGTCCAAGAGTGAGGATGAAGGGACGGATGAAAATGCACCCTCTCTCGGAAACATCAAGCTCATACTTGTTATTCTGATTCTTCTTTTCGGTGGAGGCGTTGTCGCATTCTTATTATTCAAGAAGAAGAATTCGGAAGCGAAATCGGAGGCGCCATCGACGGTGCCCCCTCCCACTACTCGACCACAAACACCACAACCCAACCTGAAAGAAAAAGTTGTTAGTCCGACCGTCTCAACTGCAAGTCCTCCAGTTTCTCCACCCCAGACCAAGAAGGAGGAATCTCCAAAAGAACCAGAACCCCGTCCACAACCGTCTTGGAACATCTCGCCAACCGCTTCTTTTGGAAAACCCTCAGCCACCCCCAAGTTTGCGGAAGATGAACTCGAAACCGACGAACCTACTCCGGAGTCCGGCACACAAGACATCATCAAAGGCGCCGAAGACATAGGTGCTGGGATGCCCTCGCCATCAGACCCGTTTGATCCAACCACTGATTCCTCCGATGAGGAATTATCAGTAGACCTCCCCGAAACGGTGAGTTGGGAAAGTTCGCCTGAGCCAGAGCCTGAGCCAGAGCCTGAACCTGAGTCTGAGCCTGAACCTGAGCCGGAGCCTGAACCTGAGCCGGCTATTCCATTATTGCAGACGATGGAGGAGAGCGATCAGCCCAAAGATTCTCAAAATATCCAACCGTGTGAATCGTATGAGCTGGTGGTGGCAAGTCGGTTACTCGACATGGAATCCCTCGATAGCACAGTCTCTGTTCTTTCAAATGATCGGGAAACGACTCTCCGAGAAGGAATCCGAATTCCTGGGGAGAAACCCCTCTCGATTTACCCTCTGCAGAACCGCATCGGCTTGGTGAGCGAGGGTCGGGATGGCCTGCGATTTTCAGTAATGGATCGTACATCAGAAGGCCAATGGGTCCTTGCCTCCCTTTCGTTGCTTCATGAAAATGTCGTCGAATGTTTCTCCGATAGGGGCGGCAAATCCATCTGGGTGGTCGGCCCTGAAGGAATTACCACATGTGAATTGGAGGGCCAACAACTTAAGACGGTCGGGGGATTCGGGTTTCGAGGAAACTCGGATTCAGCATCAAACAGTCCAGGCCCAGGGATGTTTCAATCCATCTGGTGCGGCGACAGTTTCTTCGTCACCCCCGATCCTGAGGGGAACCTACATGGAGTCTCGGTGTCTGTGAGGGAGCAAGAATACATTCTAAAAGAATGCTGGCAGTTCCCGCCCGAACCTGGGAGTCCCAGAATTTCTTCGAACCTTGTTTCCGTCGATGGAACCATCGGTGCTGTCAATGAAAAAGGACATGTGGTTCTAATCGACCCAAAAACTGGGAGCATTATCGCATCGAACAGATCCACCAAGGCGAGCGGCGGGATTGCCACCGACGGCGATACAGTCTTTTTCGTTGACACAGGCCATACTAAAACCCCCATGTTGATTCGGAATCGCCTGGACACTGGAGAGGTAGTCGCAAGCACAGCCCTACCTCAAAGCGAAGCCTTCAAATTAGTGACCCTCGAGGACAGTATTCTCGCCTGGATTGATGATCAACTGATCCTCTTCGAGAATGACGATCTTTCAGAGAGATGGGATTTCCCTTTCGAGGGGCGTGCTCCGACTCACATCCACTATGATTCGACACAGATACTCGTTGTACTCGATGAAAGAAGAATCGCTGTTCTTGGGCGCAATTCGGGGGTAGTGTTGTGGGAAATTGTTTCCAAAGAATTTGGGTTTCAACGAATCGCAGGGGCATTGATCGACGAAGGCCGAATCTTAGCCTGGGGAGAGGATCGAAAAGGCGACAGTGTTCTAAAGATCATCGAATGAGGTACGGTGAATCCAAACCAGATTAGAGGGGAAGTGGAAATGACATTCGACAAAAACGCATGGGATCCAACACCGGCTCAGCTCTCAGTGTTTGCAGTGGTTATCGCCTGGGGTTCGGCATATTTGTTAGAGTGGTTGATCCTGAACGAGACAGATGTTTCGGGAGTTTTCAGATCGATTCTAGCCGCTCTAACCGGTAGCGGATCGTTGGAACTGATTTGGAAGCCGATAGTATTCGGAATTGTAATTCCGTTCTTTTCGATCTGGGGCATCATGATGTTCAATCAAAAGGATTTGAAATATAAAAGAATCGTACTGACAGCGGGTACTGTTGGATTGATAGCCGTCCTGGTCCTGATCGATCTTAAGTTCCCCCCATCTTGATGGTGTGAAAAAGGGGTTCACCCTCTTATCCCTCGACTAGCTTTCGATCTTTTTCACCAGAGAGAGACATTCGATGACAAGTTTTCTCATCTCGCTAATCTTTTCCCGCTCGCTAAACTCAGGATGAATGAAAGGGTTGCGAATGTGTTGAAGGCGAACGAGGAGGAGAGCAAGGCGATTGGACTCATCGACATCGAGCCCGCGAAGAGCTAGAGGGGAATGAATTTCTACTTGGGTGCCAAGGTTGTCAAACTGGTGTTCTCGCCCGAAGAGGAACACAACCACGCCTAAAGCTTTCAGCCCATCCGCTTTGTATTTGGATCCATGTTTCCTCATGCGTTCCAGAATCTGTCTGACCAAATCCTGCGTGATCTCTTCTGTCATGTTCTTCTGGAGGAGAAAGTAACGGGATAGCCCTAGGGAAAGATTGTCCAGAGTTGAATCGTATAACTGAGGCAATAGCGAGCGGAGTTCTTTGGAAGCGATAAATTTCGCAAACTTCTTTTCGATTTTGTTCTTTACTTCGTTCTCAACAGCAAACGAGTAAGAGAACCCCAGGTTCCGCGCCCATCCCGTATTGGTATCTGGATCGACCTCGTGCATGAGACGCTCCGCTGCTAATAATATTGCTTGAGTCTCCGGATCGAACTCATCCAATGGGCCAATCTCGTGCTCAAGTTTCGTCTGAATCTCTAGGATGCTTTCACTACTGGCTCCATTATCGAGGGTTTCAACAAACTCGTCCCTGTCGTTGGCCATTCGACGGTCTTTGAGCCGGCTAAGCCACTCGTAGAGTTCCCCTTTGAGTGCCGTGTCATATTGGATTGATGAAATGATCTGGTTAATCTCCGATTCGACCTTGACAGCTTGGTCGACATCGAATTCGGTTACGAGCTGATCCACTCGTGATTTAAGGGCCTTGTGGGCTGAAATCTGTTCAAAGATCTCATCGAGGCAGGCATAGAGGTGCTCGAGTTCTTCATCGATTCGGCTCTTCGAAATAACTGTGGTGGCCCCGAGTTCCTGGGCACGAGCGCCCTCTTCGAAAGTTCCTACGGCCGATACCAAAATGACCGGCATCAGGGGGTAGCGTGTCTTAACATCGCGGATCAAATCGAGCCCTTCTGTCCGGTGGGTCATATCCAGGTCGGTAATGACCGCCTGAGGGTGTTGGGTCCGAATCTCATTGAGAGCCGAGGGAAGATCGTCCGCTTCTAGGACCTGATAGTCCACGAATTCGAGGTTTCGTCTGACCGCCTCTCGATAAAGCCGATTGTCATCGACCACCAGAATCTTTCGTGAAACGGGAGATGCCATTATTGAGCCTTCCAGTTCTTCTTTCCGATTTCTTGAAGTTCCTTAAATGCCTGACCTAGGTGCGGTTGGGTAAATACCGAGTTTCCGGCGACAATCCATTGCGCGCCCTTAGATGCCAGGCCACCCAAATTGTCTCGATTCACACCACCATCGATCTCGATGATCATACCTCTTTCACTTCGTTCGGTAATCAATCGCGAAACCGCTTCGATTTTTTCGGCACAGGCAGGGATGAACGACTGGCCTCCAAATCCCGGATTGACTGTCATGATCAAGATGAGATCCAAGGTGGGCCAGAGGTATTCCAAACAATCGAGAGGCGTACCCGGATTGAGAGAAAGACCTGCCATCATCCCACGGTCTCGAATCGATTGGAGTGTTCGATGAACGTGGTTGCCAGCTTCCGCGTGAATGGTAATACAGCGAGTGTTTGGAAAATCGAAGGCTTCGATCCAATCATCGGGACGGTCTACCATCAGATGCACATCGAAATCGATCCCACTACTCTCGGCCAAACTTTTGACGACGGGGGGGCCGAAAGTTAAGTTCGGCACAAAGTGGCCATCCATAATATCCAGGTGAACGAGATCACAGCCCGCCGCCTCTAATGAATGAACTTGTTCGCTAAGATTAAAAAAATCCGCAGATAACAATGAGGGGAGGAGTCTGAATTCTTTACGCTGAGGACAATCGCTTCCCATCTTTGTTAGGGTGCTCCCACAATGAGTTTGACTTCCTGACCCGGAGAAAGTTTCATTCCCGGCTTAGGCTCCTGGTCGATAACTTTGCCCACAAGAGAGGATCGAGTTCCAGATCTTCGTTCGGGCAGAATCAATAGTCCAGCCTGACTTAAGCGCTCTCGGGCCCGATCCTCCGTGCTGGCCCGTAAGTCCGGCATGACATAAGCGAGGGGACGTGGGCCTCTACTGATTAGTAGATCCACAGAAGTCCCTTTCGGGACTTCTTCCCCAGCCGGCGGGAAGGTCGCGATCACAGAATCGACCGCCTGGTTCTGGTGAAAGGCGCGTGCCACCTTTCCTTGAATAAGCCCTTCTTCACCGAGAGTGACCAATCCATAGCGCTCTTCGATTCCCTTCAGATCCGGAACCATGGTCTCTTCGAGTGACTCCGAAACATCCAACACCACCGATCGACCTCGTCGGATTTCAGTAAACGGACGCGGGGTCTGATCGATAATGGTTCCTTCCGGATGGTCGGTGGAAGGGACTTTGTTAAGTTTGAGCAGTTTGAGACCGGATTCATTGATCCTCTCGATCGCGTCCGACTCCGAGTACCCGATGAATGACGGCATCGCCATTGTGGTGGTCCGGCCGATCTGAGTATACATGACATAACCCGCGACCATCGAGAATATCGCAATGAAAAATAGGGTGAAAACAAACATCAGACACCCTCGAAACAGAGTGATTCCCGCGGACTCGCTCATTCAGTCGGCTCCACCTTAAGGACTTGTGTCTTCTCCAGTTCCGCTTGAGAGAATCCGATTCGGCGGACTTCCTCTTCCAAGAGAACACCGGCGGATTCGTAAGCCAGTCTTTTCATGATCGTGGTCAGTTCTAGAACCTGGACCGCGGTAGCATGACCGCGGTTGACAACGATGTTCGCGTGTTTTTCAAAAACTGCGGCATCTCCCACGGATAGACCCAAAGCACCCGCACGGTCCAAAATCAGACCTGCCGCGATTCTCCGATCCCCGGGATTCTCCGGAGGTAGATTCTTGAAAAAACTACCCGCGGTGGCAACACCCCACGCGGGGTGTTTCCCTGCTCTAAGGTCCAAGATTTCTTGAATTCTTCCTGAAACTTCCGCTTCTCCACTGTTCGATAGCGACAATCCCGCTGAAACCACCACATCGTTGGAATACTTCAAACGGGATTCACGATAATCAAAATCCAATTCATGAGGTGTGAGTCGCTGAAGTTCTCCATCTTCATTAACGATATCCACGTAATCTAAGATTTCGGCAATGTTCCGCCCAAACGCTCCGGCGTTTCCAACAATCGCCCCTCCGACCGAACCTGGGATGCCCGCGAGATCTTCACTCCCCGACAACCCACACTCTTCCGAAAACCGGACGAAATCAAGGAGAGGAAGACCGGCGCCACATTCTATTTGTGTCGGTGAAGTTAGTCGAATCTCATTCAAACAATTTATAACAACCAAGCCTCGGAAACCCTCGTCGCTGAAAAGGACATTACTTCCACCGCCAAGTAAAAACCATGGAAAACCTTCTCGAATTGCTTCCTGGATAACCCGAGTGAGAGGTTCTTTTTGATGAATTTCGACTACAACGGAGGCTTCTCCCCCGATACGCAGGGTGGTCTTTTCCCTGAGTGGACAGTTAAAAAAGACAGATTCTGGTGGCAACCAGGTCCTAAGCGACTCTCCCCATTCCCTCATAGGAGTGGATTTTAATTGAGAACAGATTGGGGTAAATCCCCTACGGGAGCACCACCTAGGATGGGGCATACCGATCTCTCAACAGGCTTGACACTCCCTCAACCCGAAACATAATAACTGGAAATGGAGAAAAATGGGTCTTTTAGGGGAATAGCCCCCGACAAGAACGGCCGTCAAGAAGGCTCATGTCGAACCTCTCGCTACCTGACTCAAGGTGACTTTGCCCCCATCAGTTCGCGACCACTCGATTCAACACCCAATAACCAAACCCTCCCAGGAGCCAAGTCAAACACAAATGACACAATAAACATATCT